>LJUD01000002.1 GCA_001304035.1 bacterium SM23_31
CCCCAGGAACCACCAATCGCCCAGGCGCCAAAACTTATCTCAGATACTTTCCAACCGGTACGTCCTAATTCTCGATATTGCATAGTCATTCACCCTTTATACCTTTTTATTGTCTACTAAGGCGAGTATTAGAAATTAATAATCTCAAAACTATTTACAAAACGAACGGTATAAAATCCAGATTTTCGATAATACATACTGCTTAGCTCTTGTCGGAGTTGCAGGAGATGGTCATAGCACATCGGCGTATCATGAACCGTCCGGGCTAATTTTTCACTGGAACCTTCACTCCACATTGCTTTGCCCAGACGATCCAATCCTGCCGCAACTCCTGGGCCACTTGGGGATAGACATTGACAAGATTATTTAACTCGGTACGATCAACCGACATGTCGTACAACTCCCATGGCTGATTCCGAGAAGCTACCAATTTCCAATCTCCTTTACGGATTGCCACACTGCCAATATGCTCCCAGCATAGTTGCTCATGTTCCTCTCGCATCAGCCCTGAAAAAATAGGCATTAACGACTTGCCCACTAAAGGCTGAATTTGGCGTCCATTATAGGTTTCCGGGTATTTAACAGCAGCGATGTCGCAAATTGTAACCATAATATCGACTATATGCGCCGGTTGATGGCTGATTTGCCCTTTCTCCTTCACCACTGCAGGCCAGTGAGCGATAAAAGGTGTTAATATTCCGCCTTCGTGCGTATATTGCTTATATTTACGGAACGGAGTATTACTGGCATTAGCCCAGGCCATTCCGTAATTATGATACCCATCTGGTCCCCCAGGAGGTGCCCCGTTTCCCCAAAAATCCCTGCCAAATACTCCACCCTCACCACAACCACCATTATCTGAAAGAAAAATAATCAACGTATTATCCATCTTTTGTAATTGTCGAATCTTGTTTAAAACTTTTCCCACACCACGATCCATACACTCAATTTGAGCTGCATATACTGCCATTTTAAGATCCATTTCCTCCTTTTTTGACTGGTCAAGAGCTTCCCATGCCGGCACGATCGAATCGCGTGGCGAAAGTATCAATGGTTTATCGAATAAATTCATTCTCTGCTGGCGCTGAAAACGTTCCATGCGCAGTCTATCCCATCCAATCATATATTTCCCACGATATCTTTTGATATCTTCCGGCCAGGCGTGTAGCGGCCAATGAGGGGCTGTATAGGCCAGATATAAAAAGAATGGTTTATTATCGGCTCCGTATTTCTCAAGCATCTGGACGGCGTTATCCGTAATTGCGTCTGTCATATACCAGTTCTCGTTCGGAGGCATATATTCTTCATTAGCCTTAGCAAAATGACGCACGATACCCGGTTGTTTGGTTTGTCGAATATCAAAATAATGCGCCGCTCCGCTAATGAGCCCATAATAATCATTAAATCCACGATCCATCGGCCACTGAGGATGCTCTTCACCGACATGCCATTTTCCTGACATAAAGGTATTATATCCGGCGTTGTTGAGAACCTCGGCCAGTGTTACACAACTATTATTTAAATATCCCTGGTAAGGTCCCTTCTCAACACTTTGTGGATCTCCGGTGGTCATTGCACCCATACCGGCCTGATGAGGATAAAGACCGGTTAATAGCGAGGCACGAGTAGGACAACAGCGGGCCGAATTATAAAAACTGGTAAAGCGCAAACCATTTTCTGCCAATCTATCTATATTTGGTGTTGATATTTCTGATCCGTAACATCCTAAGTCAGAGAATCCCAGATCATCAACGAGGATCAGAACAATATTCGGTTTTTCATTTTTTTCGGAGCGGCAGCCTAGTATTGTTATCAAACATAGTACAAAAAAAATAATTCGTCCGAGGATTCTGCTAAATAATCTCATCTTGCTTTCTTTTTGTATATAATAATATTGTCTAAAGGCTAAAATATCCGAAATTGGAATATTAAAGCCTGAAATGACGATTTAATATAAGTGCAAAAATAAAAAACTACAAACTGATAAGTTTCTTTCTTTAGGGTTTAGATAAACTCCTGCATTTATCTTATGAAACAGCTTAGTAATATTGATGTTCCATTTGTATTAATGATTGTATCCTCTTCTCCCGAATTTGACTCCCTAGTGACTACTGCTTGTGATTATACATAAAGAACACAACTCACTAGCCACTATTTCCCGAAAACGGGATGAAAGCAAAAGATAGTGGCTAGTGATCTTAATTTACATATAATCAATTGATTTTTAGAGCATATTATATACTACATTTAAGTTGTTTATCCCTTTGATATCCTTTTTCATTTATCAAGAAATTTTTAACACTACTATGTATAGGGTATTAAAAGATATGTGTTGTCGATGATTATTCTAGCGCAAATTTAAGATTAAGTCTTTATTCCGAAATGTTTCAATACTCTTAAAGCTCTTAATGTATTCCAACGGCTCGCTTCTCCACATTTCTCCATATCAAAATGCGTTTTACCTGGATGCTTCATTTGAAGCGGCCATTTTCCGTCTTTTCTGCGTTTTTTTAACAGAAGTTCAATAGCATCCTCCATTCTGTTGTCATATTCAACCCGTGCATATTGGAAATAATCTAAAGCTCTTAATATATCATAGCGCCACCGAGAAGGATAGGAAAGCAGTACCATTCTGTTATCTATTATTTCTCCCGTTTTATCTGATTTAAATAATCTGTGTTGCAGGATAAATTCTCTAGATTGCGCTTGCGCTTCTTGTAGTTCACCTGTTCTATAGTTATATCCGTTTTTTGAATATTCCAGGATACCTTCGTCAACAGAAAGAGTTGTATGTAACGAACTGTGTACTGCTCCTTTTCTGTTCGATTGACAATTAAATCCACCATCTTTCATTTTCTGTGAGATCAGAAAATCAACGAGTGATTTTAATTCCTGCTCAGCAACGCCAAAATATGAGGCATAATTAAGAACCATTCCAGTAAGACAAACATCGCTGTTTTTAATCGTGCCACTCGGATTTATCCCACCATCCTTTCCCTTTTCATTCTTGAAAATCAGAGATAATGTTTGTTTTATCTCAGGATTAGTTGGTGCTATGCTCAAGTTTTTCAAATCCAACACTGTATAATGTGTCGAAGTCCATTTTGGCCGATAAAATCCCTGCCCCCAATGCCCATTTTCCGATCTTTGGGAAAGGAAATTTCTTCCCCATCCACTAGATTCAATCCTTTGTCGTAACAGGTTTTTTTCGGAATCTAACAAATCACGATGAACCTGATACTGTATTGCGATATCACCTTCTAAAAGCCATTTTATTATCTTTATCTCTTTCATTTTATGTAAAGCCTAACCAGGATAAGACAATAATAACGATGCCATCGCTCTAAGCGATGGCATCGTTATCTCAAGGATACTGTCAATAACTTTAATTTCTAACTTCTATCATCTAGCTGTTAACTTATCTCTTGTCAAACTTTTCAGGACAACACAATTTCAAATCTGTAAAAAACTTAAGTCATTCTCACTGGCAACATACTGTAAGTATTTTATCGCCGCCTTGTATTCTTCCGGTTCCTTCATATGTTCCAGCATCAAGGGAACATCTTTAAGTTTACTCAACTCCTTTAAATAAACGGTATAATCAAGATTTCCCAGACCCGGCTGCGTTTCATTGATATGCGTGGTTAGTTGCGATTCAAGAATCGTGTCTTTGCCGTGACAACTTTTGATATATGGTCCCAGTTTTTCAAAGGTGTCTTTGATGATTTTTGAATTATTGTAGTAATTGTTCAGAGAATTCATCAGGTTCACAGGATCAACATGAACAGCAAATTTTTCCCGGTCTATAGTTTTAAGCAATCTCACATAGGATTCAACTGAATTTGGAAAAATCCAGGGCATGGGTTCCAGTGTAAAGTAGGTTCTGGAGGGTTTCACTGTATCGATAATCTTTCTGGTAACCTCAACAATCAAGTCAAAGGTATCCTGAGACAAATTATCTTCATGTGGGCCATCCCACTGCTCCGGATTCCTTGAGCCGGCAATATTGACACAGCAGTTCGCCCCGATACGATCAGCAAGATCCAACTGAGCGCAACAATGCTTAAAAGCATCTTTTCTCTGTCTATCATCGGGACTTATTGGATTACTCCAGGCACCAACCTCAGCGATAATCAGGTTTGACTTCTTTGCTTCACTTTCATATAACCGGATTAATTCAGGTGCAGCATCAGCCTTAAGCGGACAGTATGCCGCACTATACCCCCAATCTTTATGCGCCTTAATCCAGGCTAGCGGATCTTCACTTACTGCTGTAAAAACAGGGCCGCCGAGTCGAATTGGATTTTCATAGTTAGTCGACATCGCTAAAATTCCTCGTGGCAATAATGAAAGATTTATACTTCCTGCTAGTGATAGTTTAACAAAGTTACGCCGTGAGATAGTTGACATCCTAAACCTCATTTTCCAGTTCTATTTCTAATATAGTATATTCTTCATATTTTCCATATAAGAATAAATTAATTGCACTGGCAAGTAGCGTGGTCATTTCATTTTAATAATAATGGTAAACTGAGTGACTTGTGGTGTTTGAATTTGAGTGAAATTAAGAAAAACTAATTAAAAAAACAGAAAAAATTTTTGTGAGAGCAGTATAAGAGATTACAGAACAACCGTATAGTACTCAAAAAGTTAATCCATAATTTCACGGGAATCGACTAAGCCTAAATAACAGTTTACAACTTTGTTGTTTTTAACGATCAGCATCTTTGAAATTTAGTATTTCGTTTTATAACAAATATTAATTTAAACTTTGCAAACATTACATTTGAGTAATAGAGTTCATAAAAATTCCATTTTATTGATTCTATTAATTATTAGTAGTCTTTAATCTCATGGTCTCTTTCTTCATATGCTTTTTTGTCACCACGGTGATATTATCTATTAGACTTTCCTCAATATGGGGATGGGGGATAAAAATACTTTCGCGGCCAACGGCCCATAGCACTGGCTAAACTATCGGGATCCGGATAATCGTGCATGAGAATCAGAAGCGAACTGTGTCCCTTCAGAACTTTATCAAGGTCGCTTAGCTTATCTTTGCTAATTGAAATCACTTTCATATTGGATTAACAATATAACTAAACAAATAGAAAAATCCGGGCGAATAGTGAGAGGTTATTCACAGCCCCCCCGCTTGTAGCAAAGAACAATCCTTAAACCCCACATGGATTTGGCACCTTGTTTATCAAATCATCAAATCTCCCCGGGATTCCGGTCTCTTCAAATGGAAAAGAGAATGAACTCGGGTGTTGCTTTATTTCATTCCCAATAGTCGGGGATGGATGACAATATCAATTCGCCGGTTTTTGGCGCGGCCTTCGGTGGTTTCGTTGTTAGCGATAGGTTTACTTTCTCCATAGCCGACCGATTCAATTCGAGAGGGATCAATTGACATATTTGCCAGCAAGTACGCCTTGACCGCATCGGCACGTTCCTGCGACAGGCTTAAATTCAACATGTCACTGCCGTGTGAATCGGTATGGCCTTCCACACTGATTTTGCAATCGGGAAAAGTTTTTATGGCATTTTGTACTTTGGTCAGTAAGCTAAAGTGGTCTGGCTTAATAACCGCTTTACCCACGTCAAAACTTAAACCGGCCAGACGGATAATTACATCATTTCCGTCACGCAGCACCCGCGCTTCTTCCCGGGTGAAGGTTTTTTCGATGGCGGCAAATTGCTCGCGGATTTTATCCTGAGCTTCCATACTTTTTTTGAGTTCTGTTCGCTCCTGGGCAAGACCGCCCAACTCCTGCTCGTATTGGGCAATTTTCTGCTCCTGCTCAGCCACAATCTGGCTCAGTTTTGTAGTGCTGTCCTGGTAGACATGGATAATTTGAATGATTTGCTTCGCCGGTTTATCGAATCCTTCATCAAATTCGGCGTTCATATCCAGCGCCGAAGCAATATGTCGCAGCGGTCCCTCCGCTGCTAAAAAAACATCTTCAAATTCATAGTCAGAATCTTTTAACTCCTTAATATTTGTAGAGAGATAAATTGCGTGTTTGGCCTCGTATTTTGCCTGCATCGCCAGGCTGCGGGGATAATCGGTATCGTAACGGTTTTGGTTTAGTTCTTTTTCCGTCTGAATTGCCAGTTCTTTAGCGCGTTGCAGGGTTTTTGGTGCGCGGTCTTTTACATCCATTTTATCAGCCTGTCCTAACAACGCCCAGATTTCGTTGAGATAATTGGCTTTAATTGCTTCCAATTCCGCTTTACGGTAAAGGGTTTCTGCTTCCCCACCTTTCTTTTTAGCGCTGTTCACGTCGCCATCTTCAAGTTCTACGGCTGCCTCGGCAAATTTTGCTTCCGCTTCCTGCCAGGTATTACCGGCATACTCAGAGGCCTTGGCATTTAAAGCATCGGAACGCACCTTCATTAGATTTTGAAAAGTCACTCCCGCCAGTTGGGTTGCCTGCGTTGCTTTTTGAAAATAGTTGACTGCCGCACGGAGCTTATTTCGGATGTCGTCGAGATTTCTTCCTTTTTCAAGATCGCTCTCCGCTTTTTTATAATATTCCATAGCCTCCTCAAAATTTTTAGGTGAGAGAAGCTGTGCCTGAACATCTTTTGCCTTTTGCAATGCCTGATCGGCTTCTTTGAAAAGGCCGGCCCGGACATCTTGCGCGGCCAAGGGCATACTGATGCTGCCCAAGATGAAAATAATTAAAATTAACTTTACTAAATTTCTTGAATTCCACATAGACTTATCCTCCTGTAAAAGTGTTTAAAGAGTTTTATCATTTATAAATACCTTCGATGATCGATTTAAATTCTTTGGGCGTTATTTCACCCAAATGGCGCCTGATTAAAATCCCATTTTTGAGAAACAGCATTGCCGGG
This sequence comes from bacterium SM23_31, assembly GCA_001304035.1. Classification (GTDB taxonomy): domain Bacteria; phylum SM23-31; class SM23-31; order SM23-31; family SM23-31; genus SM23-31. The sequence goes on from LJUD01000002.1 coordinate 6,865, forward strand.
GTGCCCATCACCCCGTATTTTTGTGAAAGATTCTTTTCTATATCATAATTTACCTCCTTTGTCCTTATCTTAAAACGGTGACGATGTATTTCAATAAATTCATGAATGGCAACTCTGGTTTTTAAACTTTGGCGGTTGAAGTTGCTGTAAAACAGCATGATGGTACATTCAGATTTCTGAGACATTATTAAAACCGGTTTTAAAACATTTAATGCCAACACGCGATTTTTTTTAATTTGATTAGTGCTCAATATACACGAATTTTATATTATCAATAATTGTGCCAAAATAGAAACCGATTTGAACGTTCTAAATGGTCCGATTTTGTTGCTGATTTATTTTGTAATTGTCTGTTAAAAAACAAGTTAGCTAAAACAGGCAGGTAGGTAAGAGGATAAACAATTAAATGTGATGTTGCAACATTTTCCTTAAAACAAACACACGTTGCAACAAATACAAATTATGTTGCGACGTTTATAAAGTGAGAGGTAACAGGAAAGAATTTTCAAGATTCAATTACTAATATCCGCTTAAAATTTGTTATGGTTTATTCTTTTTCCCGAAGTTTTTGTCTATTCTAAACTCGCGCATCATTCGCCACAACGAAGTACGATGCATGCCTAAAATTTCAGCCGCTTTATTTCGATTTCCCATCGCCGCAAGTAGCGCTCTTTTAATGTTTTCTTCTTCTGTACCCAGATCGCGCCCCGGCGGGGGAGGTGGTATACCATTTTTAGTGGCATGGCGTATTTCGGGGGGGAGGTCTTTAACTTCTAACAACACCCCGGTCGCCAGAATAAAAGCGTGCTCGATGGCATTTTCCAATTCTCTTATATTACCAGGCCATAAATAATTCATCAACAAGTCTTTAGCGCTAGGAGAAATACCGACAATATTTTTATTGTAATAGCGGTTTAACCGGGTGATAAAGTAATCGACTAAAAGGGGAATGTCTTCTTTTTTTTCTCGCAGCGGTGGAAGATTGATTTGCATGACTTTTAGACGGTAAAACAGGTCTTCACGAAATTCTTCTTTAGCTACTAATTCCAGCAAATCTCTGTTGGTGGCGGAGATAATGCGGATATCTACCGGAATTCTTTCCGAAGATCCTAACGGCTCGATCACTTTTTCTTGCAGTGCCCGTAATAATTTAACCTGTACCTCTAATGGCAATGCACCAACTTCATCTAAAAAGAGGGTTCCTCCATCCGCCACCTTAAATCGGCCAGGTCGATTTGCTACAGCGCCGGTAAAGGCGCCTTTTATATAACCAAACAACTCGCTTTCAATCAAGTTCTCGGGAAGTGCAGAACAATTTACCGGAACAAACGGATTATTTTTTCGGTTGCTGGAATTATGTATGGCGCGAGCAATCAATTCCTTTCCTGTACCGGTATCTCCCACAATCAGAACAGAAGTATCATAATGCTTGATAGATTCAATTAAGGCGTAGATGTTTTTCATTGGTTCGGATTTCCCGACAATTTCGCCATAGCGGTCTAGTTGCAAAGCAATTTTTCGTAGCCGGGTCATTTCTGAAACGTCATGCAAAATAAGCACTATCCCAATATCCATATCGCTGATTTCTTTAATAATAGTAGTGCTTACTAAATAAGAATGTACTACACTGGATGGAGAAACAAATTCGAGGGTATAATTACGTACAGCTATACGGGTATTGATCGTTTCTGCTAAAACTTCATTCAAACCAGGAATTTTTTCATTGAAGAAGTTGGTAGCTTGTTTTCCGAGAATATTCTCTATCGGCAATTGTAACATTTCGGAAATGGCTTTGTTTGCTGTAGCAATATTCATATCTTTATCCAGGATGGCAACCACACCATCAGGTAAACTGTCAAACACAGTTTTTAATTCATCAAATTTTTTAACGTAATCTGCAAAAGTTGATGGTGATATCGCTTTTTGAGTAATTCGGCCTTTCTGCATTGATACAATTTCCTATATCTATTTACATCGACTTTGTACATTTTAAACAAAGATAAAGACAACGCGACCCATCTTCAAAATAAAAGGTATCAGAAAAAACCGAACCATCCATGTTATCTCTACCGGATGATAATTTATTTATTGCTGCACCACTTTTGCAACTATTCTCTGAAAGTGTCTAGCTGCGTGACCAATTTTAATAGACGGGAATGACATTTTATTTGATACTTAATTTACTTTTCACTTTTTTTACATCATTGCTTTTACCAATGATAGTAACTATGTCATCTACTAATATTTTTGTATTACCATCCGGAATAATAACCTCATCATTCCTTTTTATCGCAGATATTAATGCCTCCTTTGGCAATGCCAAATCCTTTACCTAAAATCCCATCTTCGTCTTTAACTTTATCATGCTTATTACCGGTTGATACTGATTTCTTTTGTGATTGACTGTTCTTTGATTTTCCTGATTTACTTCCTTCAATTTTTTGCTCGGAACTTGCTTTATTCATATTTCCTCCTTCATTTAATATCGGATATTTTTATTTACTTGTTTTAGTAAAATTAGAATTTTAATTTCACGGGAGTCGATTATACCTGATTAACGGTTTAAAACTTTACTGTTTTTGACGATTAACAATGTACTTCTCCCATAAATATAATCTGCATCGCAGATATCAATATTTTGTTCAAAGTCTATTTCCTGTATTATGATTTTATCGCTATATTAATCTACATTACTATTGAGAGCTCAACGGATTATCTGGGAGTCCAGACTATTGTCTTTATAGAAAAAGTACAATGTTATTTCATTATGTTTGTTTTTACCTACTGTCATTTTGATACAACGTTATTTTTTGCAGACCTGAAAAAAATATGGCAAGAAACTTGCCAATATGTATAATAAAGCCTGGCTGAGTAGAAAATAATTCTGATAGCGATAAATGCCCTTATTCTAAGGGGCAACTCCCAATGGTAATGATTCTATCTGGCTGCCAATACATGAAAAAATTAAAAAAAATGTTGCAAAGTGAATGTTGTTGCAACATAAATGTCGAATGTTGCAACATTTTTAGGATAGAGATATATCTTAAATCATAGAAAGGAGGGTGTTCGAAATTGATATATTTCTATATTGATGGTATGTTGATTAAAACAGAAGGAGTTCATCATGAACGAATTTACCGAAGTTTTAGTGCAATCTTATAACACATTTTTTCAGCAAATGGCTGCATTTTTGCCAAGTCTGATCGGCGCCATCTTAATTCTGATCATCGGTTGGATTATTGCAAAAATCTTCAGAGCATTGTCCATAAAATTTTTGAAACTCGTCAGATTTAATGTCGTAACGGAGAAAGCCAAAGTGGACAAATTTTTAGAAGATGGTGGTGTTAAAAAATCTTCAATTGAAATCATCGGATCATTATTTTATTGGCTGATCATGTTGATCGTGATACTGACTGCATTTAACAGTTTAGGTTTAAGTGCTGCATCTGCACTGTTTAACCAGGTTTTCTTATTTATACCCAACATTATTGTAGCGGTTCTGGTTTTAATCCTGGGATTATTTCTAGCTAATTTTATATCCCAGGCTCTGGTTACCTATCTAAAGAATATAGAAATCGAAAACGCTGAATCTATTGGCAAATTAACCAATTATGCAATAATTGTATTTGTAATATCACTCTCCCTGACCCAATTGGATATTGGAAAGGAACTGATTTCTAATGTTTTTTTGATAGTTTTCAGTGCTTTATGTCTGGCGATGGCATTAGCTTTTGGAATAGGTGGCAAAGAATGGGCGGCTGGTGTAATTGATAAGTATTTCAAAAAATAAATCACTGATACCTGATCAAGAGGGATAAAAGTTACCGACAGATATCCGGGCACCGATAAAAAGGGATCGTAGAAATTGGGCATTTCGTTCTATCACTAGTTTCATTTTAGATTTTGCAAATATTGCATTAAAGTTATTAACTTAATGTATATCAGAGAACAATATACATTTTACCCGCAGGAGAACTGCTTTGAATGATATTGCTTGAATTTATAAAATCTATTCCTCACAAAATAAGAAAACTTGATTTTTCCAGCCCGGGCAGAAAGAAATTCGGAACATTTGGAGGTGTTTTTACACCGGATGTACTCACCATCCTCGGTGTTATCATGTACCTCAGGCTGGGTTGGGTTGTGGGTAATGCTGGTTTTATCGGTGCCCTGGTTATCATTCTCCTGGCTAAAGCAATAACCATATGTACTGCTCTATCAATGTCATCAATAACCACAAATATTAAAATTGGAGCAGGGGGTGCTTACTCAATTATATCCAAATCCCTCGGTCTGGAGGCGGGTGGCAGCGTTGGTATTCCGTTTTACATCTCACAAACACTTTCTACGGCGCTCTATATCATTGGATTTACAGAAGGATGGATAAGAATATTTCCAGGTCATCCCCCTTTAGTAATCTCGATGATCGCATGGATAATTTTGCTTTCTATTTCATATATAAGTACACACTTTGCTATACGAATTCAATATTTTATAATGGTAATTATAGGTTTATCCCTTATTTCATTTTTTCTAACTACGTCTGAACCAAATGAGAATATAGTTTTAATCGGACAATTTGAAGACGCCGATTTCTGGCTGGTATTTGCTATTTTTTTCCCCGCGGTTACGGGGATTATGGCCGGAGCAAATATGTCTGGAGATCTTGAAAATCCTCGCAAATCAATTCCGCAGGGGACACTTCTCGCTATTGGAGTAACCTTACTTATATATGTAGCAATTGCCTATGTAGCCGCGAATTTCATTCCCCAAATTGAGTTAAGACAAAATCAAATGGCAATGGTTGATTATGCTTTATGGGCTCCCCTGGTTATAATGGGTATCTTAGCAGCAACATTCTCATCGGCCCTGGGTAGCATCGTTGGTGCACCACGAATCCTGCAGGCTCTGGCAGAGCAGAAAACAATCCCTTATTCTAAACTCTTTGCTGCAAAAACGAAAACTAATGAACCCAGAAATGCTTTGATTTTTACCGCAGTCCTAATCGCCCTTGCTCTATTTTTTGGCAATTTGGATGCCCTGGCATCATTGATTACCATGTTTTTCCTGATTACTTACGGTATGTTAAATCTGGTCGTATTTATTCAACAAAGCATGCAAATTATCAGTTTTCGACCTTCTTTTAAAATACCACGATTTGTTTCGCTCTTCGGAGCGATAGGCTGCGGATTCATAATGGTTCTCATAAATCCGATCTTTAGTATATTGGCAATTATTATCATCATAATATTATATATATGGCTTGGACGACAGGGCTTACATACTGAGGGGGGTGATATCCGAGGGGGGATGTTTCTGGTGATCGCTGAAAAAGCTTCACGCATTGCCGCTAAATTTCCCCGACATCAGGTCACCTGGAAACCGGATTTATTATTGCCGATAGATGATCCCAAAGTGTGGTCCGGATCGTTACATTTCATCCGAAATATAACCTATCCTTCCGGTAGTATCTTTGCCTTTACCGTAAAGGAAAAAAGCGAAGAAAAAACTGAAAGTGAATTACGTGATTTAGTATCCCCTCTCGACAAGCAGGGGATATTGATAAATTCAACAGTTATCGAAGACCCAAATTTTGTTCATGGAGCCAGACTGGTCATTCAGACCTTGAAGGGAGGCTCTTTCAGACCAAACACGCTCTTTCTTACCCTTGGTAGTGATAAAAAGAACGATGCGATTATAAATGAGATAGTTTTGCAAGCCACCAAACATAAAATCGGATCAATTATACTTCGTCAGCATCCGCGATTGGCCTTCGGTATGCAAAAAGACGTTAATTTCTGGATCCGCGATAAAAGTCCCAATTGGCACCTGGGCATGTTGATTGCCTTACAATTACAATTAAACTGGGAAGGTCAGTTAAATTTAATAACCGCTACTACCAACGATGGGGATAAAAGAAGACTTCAATATTTTTTAGAGAGATTAAGCGATAAAGCGCGTCTGCCTTCTGAGACAGAATTTAATGTTTTAGTGGGAAGCTTCAAAGAAAACCTCTCATCGGCGCCAAGTGCCGATATCAATATTTTTGGCCTGGCCGATGAACTGCCATTCCCATTTATGCGTGAAGCTCCAGAATTAACCAAATCTTCCTGCCTGTTTGTAAAAGACTCCGGGCAGGAAAGTGCTCTGGCTTAGTGGAAACTTTTTTAACCTAGACGAGGATTACGATGGAAAAAATATATGATTGGGTACAAAATGTTACCGGTTTAAGTTCAGAAGTTCAAAATAAAATATACATATCAATTCTCATTATTGCAGTACTGTGGTTGATCAGGTCAATAACCTATAAAATAGTATGCAATAAAACCGAGAATGCTCAAATACGATACCGCTGGCAGAAAAGTTTAACTTATTTTAGTGTAATCATTGGTATACTATTGGTCGGGCGAGTATGGTTTACAGGAATGCAATTCCTGGCGACCTATCTCGGTCTCCTTTCAGCCGGCATTGCAATAGCACTTAAAGATTTAATTGTAAGTATGGCCGCTTGGATCTTTCTTATCTGGCGTCGACCTTTTTCCGTCGGAGATCGCATACAAATAGGAAAATATATGGGAGATGTGATTGATTTGCGTATTTTTAAATTTACGTTACTGGAAATTGGTAACTGGGTAGATGCCGATCAGAGTACAGGACGGATCATGCACATTCCAAATTTGATGGTATTAACCGAGACAATTGCAAATTACAGCAAAGGATTTCAATACATTTGGAATGAAATATCGGTTCTAATAACATTTGAAAGCAACTGGCAAAAAGCAAAAGATATATTGAAAAAGATAGGTATCAGGCATGCAGAACACTTAAGTGCCTCTGCTGAAAAAAAGTTAAAGGAGGTCAGTAAAAAGTATATGATTTTTTATTCGACTTTGACACCTACAGTTTATACAACTGTCAAGGACTGTGGAGTGCAATTAACCATTCGTTATCTGATCGAACCAAGATCTCGTCGGGCCAGTGAACAATCGATTTGGGAAGATATATTAGTCGAATTTGCTGCATGTTCCGATATCGATTTTGCTTACCCAACCCAACGGTTTTACAATAATGCCCTAGAAGGTAAGGAAGGTACACGCATACAATAAATAGTTAACTTTCTCAATATCCTATAATTTATATCAAACCGCTATTTCTTGTTTGGATTTTATCGGTATCGTTACTGAAAAGCATGTATACTTTCCAGGTTCAGACTCAACACTAATCTCTCCCCCCATTTTTCCGATTTTTTTCCGAATCAAATCAAGGCCAATACCACGGCCAGCTGTGATATCCGTATTGTCTGCGGTCGATATACCCGGTTCAAAAATCGAATCCAGCAGTTCCCGGTCGGACCAACCATTTATTTGGATCAACGACCATTTGCCGGATTCTATTACTTTTTCTTTCAGACGTTGCAATTCGATACCTTGTCCATCATCATAAAATCTGATAACATAATTATTTCTATTATTCTTAGTTGAAACTTTGATCACACCGGTTTCTGGCTTTCCTGATTGCTTTCGTTTTTCAGCAGGTTCAATCCCATGGTATATCGAATTTTGTGCTAATTGAACCAGGACATCTCTTATTAATAATCGATATTCATAAGGTAGGGTGCTGCTGTTAAATGATCCATGATCAAATCGGACCTTTTTATTATAGCTTTCAGACACTGAAGCGACTAATTTTTCAAGTGATTTCACAAGTTGCTTTTGTTCATGAGTTCGTTTTGTGCGAAACTGATCATGAATTTTGGCAATGTGGTGAATGAGTTCTCTCAATTCATCATAGGTCTTATGAATACCCTCAATTTGAGATTCTAGTTCTTTGCGGTCTCTTGCGACGAGTTTCATTTTATTTTTAATCTGTGCAACAACGTCCTCAGCATTGTGAGCTTGATCAGCCAGAAAGTCCAATTCAAGCAGACTGGCATTTCCTTTAATGGTGTGTAGCGATCTATATAAATTATTCAATACACTATTCTCTTTTTGACTTGCTACGAGCTGTTGGAAGGCATTATCTATCTGAGCCATCTCCTCCTGAACACTGGTAATGAATTCCTTGAGCATACCCGGCTCAATATTCAGGACGCAGAGCATCCAGTCCATTTTTCTCTTACTCTCGGCTTTCTGCTCTTCCAATGACTGTGTAAGCATGATTTCCTTAGTCACATCATTCACTGTGATAATCACACTCTTTTCCCGGCTTTTGAAATTTTTAATGCGTTTGAAATTAAATGTAAGATACTTTTTACTATTATTAATTACCATCTCCATCTGATATAATGGATTTAAATCATGCAGCATCAGTTCCTCATACTTATCATCAAATAAGAACTCCAGATACTGATGAGTAACCTCCAGAATTTCAGGATCAACCTTATCTCGCAATATATCTAGCAGATTCCTGTTGGCCAGCTTACTCTCTTCTAAGATATTTTTTAATTCTCTGGAATATTGACCGGCAATTGTATAATCCTGATTTAGTAGGAATAATCCCTCATCCACATTGGACAAGATAATGTCTGTCTGTCTTTTGCTTTCTTCAAGATTTTCGCGATATTTCTTGAGTTTGGCTTCAATTTCCTTCTTTTCGGTCATATCACGTGATATGCCAACAATGCCGGTTATTTTCCCACTCTTATTGATTAGTGGTACTTTTGAAGTGGAGACCCAGGTAATTCTTCCGTCTTCCCAAGTTTCCTTCTCTTCCTTATTTATAATGGGGATACCTGTCTTAATAATATTTTGTTCATCTTCATAGGCCTGGTTGGCATGCTCGCCACTAAATATATCGAAATCAGTTTTACCTTTAACATCTTCTATCGCATTTGCTCCAAACCATTCAATTAAGGCTTTACTCAAGATAATGAAGCGGCTTTTACGATCTTTAAAATAAATATGATCGGGTATGGTATCCAATAGTGCCTTGAACATGGATTGTTCCTGTTCTAAAATACGGATCTTTTTTTCCAGCTTCTTTATCTGATCGTCTTTTCCGTTTGAACCAGCCTTTGAAGTATGAGACTCAGTTACGCTTGATTTCACAATAGTATCCTCTATTTTCTGCTAAAGTTATTCTGTTTGCAAAAAGGATTTTTACACATAAAATTAAAACTCCTCAGGTAAATTGTATCTAGCAAATGACAACCACCTAAACTGAATAAGAGAGATAAAGTAATATGTGGAAATGCTGCCATACTCTGATCAATTCCTCATGATTAATTGTTTATACTGTACTAGTATAATAATCGGTGGATAAATTAGTAACTTAAAACAAAAGATAAAATGAAGTACAAATTTGTAAAACAAGAGCACCATACTAATATTTTTTGTTGCGAATAATTTACAATAGTCATATTTTAAAACCGGTTCAAAGTTAAAAAAACCAATTTAGAATTTTCACATATCGTACCCACTGATCTAACTATTTAGTAACCGTTAAAATGAATCTTAAAATCAGAAGTCGGAACCTTCTACAAATCATTCCATTGATATCATTAATGCCCATCATGGTCTGTGCTCAGGATGCGTATGATCTGGTCAGAGGCAACCTGATTCAGTTCAACGATAACGGTGCCTGGTGCTGGTACCAGGATGAACGCGCGGTCGTCGATATCACCGAGGGTAATCTGACCATTGGATCTGACGCAAGTGGAGCCGGTGTAGGTGGTTCGTCCCGGGACGGTCACATTGAAGGGGTGATAGTTAACTTGAACACCAGGTTATCGCAAAGATTTTTATTCATGGATGCCGGATGTGACGACCACAACACACCCGCATTCCTGATCCGGCCTGATGGTAAATATTTGACTATGTACGCCCAACATTACGATGATTATAGCCGTTATCGCATTTTCGACGGCCATAACTGGGGTGCAGAACATCTGTTTGATTGGAGTGCTATTCCGTGTGGTACCGATTTCTCGACAACGTATTCCAATTTATTCTACCTTTCGGCTGAAAATAAAGTGTACAATTTTATACGATGCTATGCACGCAGCCCCAATATGATGGCTTCAAAACAGGTTGAAATCGGCGATCATCATAATTCGCTGATTCTGAGGGGAGACGGAAATACATATCTCTATCAAGCATACCTCGGCCGCGTAAGTGTTTATGACTCCAATAACATCGAAGTATTTGTGGACGATGAAGCAGTTGAAACCGGCACCATGAGTAACATGATCGGTGATATTACCCGCACCTGGTATGACGGAATCAGTTACGCCAGTATGGCTAATGAGCCGGCGATTTTCGTATCGGAAAAATTCCTGGATTTCGGCCCGGTTCTGATCGACTCTTCAAAAACAGATAGTATTCTGGTGCTTAATCCCGGCAGCGATTCATTACATATCAGTTCCATTACATCAACGAATCCACGTTATACAGTAACTCCTTCAACATTGGTGCTTGGACCTTCAGAGAGTAACTACCTATTAATTGTATTTTTACCGCAGAGTATCTCAGATGAAACCGGATATATAATTTTAACGCACAATGCCCCTGGTTCACGTGATTCAATACGTGTCACCGGTGAGGGGATCGGACCGGATGCAGTTCAGGATGATTTGGCCCAGGTACCTGTTACCTATTCGTTGAACCAGAACTACCCTAATCCCTTTAATCCATCAACAGTAATCAGTTGGCACGTAGGGTCGACTCCCATGTCGACAGTACAGGTTGATTTAAGTATCTATAATCTCCTAGGGCAGAAAGTGGCTACCCTTGTGTCTAAATCCATGCCGGCGGATAATCATGAAATAGAATTTAATGCCGAGAATATAGCTTCTGGTGTATACCTGTATAGGATTGTTTTAGGCGAGTGGCAGGATGTGAGGAAAATGGTATTACTGCGCTAGCGAAAATATCAAAGGAGTCATACAGAATGTGGGATAAAAATGAATAATCTAAATAACAGTATCAAAAGCGAGACGGATAAAATTGGCTACTTCAGGTGGGTGATTTGCGCTCTGATTTTTTTAGCGACAACAATTAATTACGTCGACCGTCAGGTTATAGGGATCTTGGCGCCAACTTTGCGAAAGGAAATCGGTTGGAGCGAAATAGAGTACGGGTATATCGTGACAGCTTTTACAGCAGCCTATGCCGTTGGATTGCCGTTAATGGGGAAATTAATAGATGCAATCGGAACAAGACTTGGTTATGCATTTGCACTCATCGGATGGAGTCTAGCTGCCATGGGGCATGCTCTGGCACGAAGTGCATCCGGATTCGGCTTTGCCCGCTTTGCATTGGGAGTTTTTGAAGCTGGCAATTTTCCGGCTGCGATAAAAACCGTTGCCGAATGGTTTCCAAAAAAAGAACGTGCCCTGGCCACGGGTATTTTTAATGCAGGATCCAACGTTGGAGCGGTTGTCGCACCCCTTGTCGTACCCTGGATCACGCTGACCTGGGGATGGCAGGAGGCTTTTATATTTACAGGATCGGTGGGCTTTCTGTGGCTAATTTTTTGGTTCTGGCTATATGAAAAACCGGAAAAAAATAAGAGACTAACTGCCGGGGAACTCGAATATATTCATACAGATCCGCCGGATCCACCTGTGAAAATACCGTGGAGGCAACTCCTCAGATACAAAGGAACGTGGGCATTTGCCGTCGGAAAACTGTTGACGGATCCCGCCTGGTGGTTTTATCTGTATTGGATTCCCAGCTTCTTATACAGCAATTACGGGATCACGTTGCATGAGATCGGTATCCCCTTGATCATCATCTATGTTATGGCAGATGTTGGCAGCGTAGGCGGCGGATGGTTATCCTCATTCTTCATCAAGCGCGGGTGGAATCTGAATAAAGCCCGCAAAGTTGCCATGCTGATCTGTGCTATCTGTGTAACTCCGATTATGTTTGCCTCGCAGGCAGCAAACGTATGGATTGCCGTCGCATTGCTGAGCCTGGCCACAGCGTCACATCAGGGCTGGTCGGCAAATTTATTTACAACCGTGTCCGATATGTTTCCGCGTAAAGCAATAGGATCAGTAGTTGGCCTGGGTGGCATGGCGGGAGCGATTGGAGGAATGTTAATTGCCACAGCTGCCGGATTTATATTAGAATTTACCGGCAGCTACTTGATACTTTTTATTATTGCCGGTTCGTTATATCTGCTGGCTTTGTTCATTATTAATCTGCTGATTCCTGAAATAAAAGAAATCGACATAATGTAAAGGATAGGAAATAAAATGACTGAGCAGCAATGGGATACTTTATTGACGGTTATCCGGGGTGAAATTCAGGAACCACTGCCCATCGGATTTATCATAGACAGCCCCTGGTTACCAAATTGGTATGGTATAACGATTATGGATTACTTTTCCAATGATGAGCTGTGGTTAAGAGCAAATTTAAAGGCAATCAACACGTTTCCCGAAGCGATGTTTTTGCCCGGCTTCTGGTCTGAATTCGGTATGTGTACCGAACCTTCTGCCTTTGGGGCACGCTGTACCTTCCCTCCTGATGAATTTCCACACGCACACAGCGTCCTCAAATCAGCTGATGAGATTGATTTATTACCTGTGCCCGATCCTAAAACGGATGGCTTGTTGCCCTTTGTAATTAATCGCTTGAAATTGGCACAACCTCAAATTGAATCCGCAGGGCATAAAATTCGCTTTGCCGTCGCGCGTGGACCATTGAATATCGCCGGTTATCTTATGGGTGTAACCGAGTTTTTAACCACAATGATATCGGAACCCGAAACATCCCATTCTTTATTATCTAAAATCACCACCTTCTTGAAACAATGGCTGAAATTACAGATGACTACATTTCCAACGATTGATGGAATTTTATTACTTGATGATATCATCGGATTTATAGGCGAACCGGAGTTTTGCGAGTTTGGCTTACCGTATTTCAAGGATTTGTTTACTGCAAACGTCTCTGTAAAATTTTTGCATAATGATGCCCCATGCAAGGTATCTGCTCCCTACCTTCCGGAAATGGGGATTAATTTGTTTAATATGGGTATTGATATTACACTCAATGAGTTAAAAGATTTGACAAAAAACCAGGTCACTCTGCTGGGAAACATTCCCCCCCGTGACGTACTGGCATCAGGTAGCGTCGCTGAGGTCAGGCTAAAAACGATCGACTTGTTAAATTCCTTACAGGATAAATCAAAAATCATTTTCTCCTGCGGGGGTGGGATGCCTCCCGGTGTAAGTACAGAAAATATTTCAGTCTTTCTCGAAACTGTCAGAAATTATAAGCTTTCCTGAGCTTCCTACCAGCACGGGATTTGTATTTGTTTCTGAATCCGGAAATTGCATATTTTACAAAATTCAAATTCGAGTAAATCTATTAAGATAGAATTATGCCTGCCGATAATAAATATGGAGGTGTAATATGGAATTAGTCGTAATTAGTATTTTTATAATTTCAGCTGTATTCATGGGTATTTATTGGGGAAAAAAGAATATAGGTAAGATTGTCTGATAAAAATAACATGCACATGAAATATTGGCCAAACTGAATAAATTGAGATGATAAGGAGAATGTGAATATTAAAAAGATAACGAGATTGGTATAGTATTATTAATTCTCTTTGATAACTGAACTACTTTTTCCACTGAAAATTGACTTACCCCACAGGACTTGCACTACAAGCTTTGCTGATAAGCAGCTATGGATGTCTGATACATACCAGGCATAAATGCCGAACGAGAAGGTTAACAGACCGGAATGGTTCAGGATGTTATATGGGGTTTTTAACAATATATTGTCCTGTTCGAATAATATCACCCGTTTTGCATAATTATACCAACATACCATCATGATATCCTGGGAGGGTCTAGACAGGTGTGTGAGTTTCAGCATATTTTTCAAGTTTTCTTTCCAAAGCACCCCACTGGATTAATTATGCCCAATATTACATTAAAATCAAAATATTCAATTAGGAAGCTTGGCACCGGCAAATCTTCTTCAAGCATCACTCAAAACATTTCCTTTTGCAGAATCTGGATGTGCTATGGGTATATAACTGATATCAGCTGCGCTTGAATTGGAAACATGAATACCCGGCAATCGGGCCGATCGCCCTGCGATTTAATATTGAAAATTAATTTTTACTCATCCCATAAAAGAATCATTTAAGTCCATCATATAGAGTCTGTAATAATTTTAATTGATAGTCGGCCTGGTATTCCCAAAACATAGCTCCTCTAAGATCATGCTTTTTTATATATTTGCATTTCTCTTTTAAAGATTCTTCATCATCGTAAGTGATAAATATATTCTCTTCTTCATTGAATAAAAATGGTGCCCTGGCTGTAGAATCCCAATAACGGGTAAAGCCATTATGATTTTCCAGATTCGGTTTTAAATACTTGAATGAACTGGGAATTCTTTTTTCCACAGGCCCACCCGCCAACTGATATTAATATTTTTAGCTTTGGATTCCTGTTTTTGGTTTCATTCAGAATTTTCAAATTTACGGAGTCATACTTAAAACCTTCAGCGATTTCCCCTCCCCTGATATCGGCAAAGGCATAATTAATATGGGTTAATTTCTCAACTGCGATTTCATTCTCAGTAATAATTCTATCCTGTGGAAAGAAATATGCAATGATGTATTTATTATTTGATGGTTGAACCGGTCGAATGTTTTGACAGGAGCAAATGATGAATACGTTCGATAAAATAACTATCACAATACGTAGAATGTTACCTCCAAAATATACAGCTGCATCATAAATAGAATGGTAAATCATAATTTTAATTGTAAACCTCGACGACTCAAATAGCCTGCCAGCCATGTCATCGAGAAGGCTAGAAAAATAGCACGGAAAAGACCGATATAGAAGCTTTGACCCAACCATGTATATAGATTAAATCCCATGAAGAGGTAGGCCAGTAAAGAGAAACATTCGATTACCAATGGTGCTAAAATATAAGCAAATAGTGGATTGGTTCCTGCAGGCTCTATTATAATTGCCCAAGTTCGGAAACCTTTCATGTCCATAATCCAATAAACAGCCATCCAGATCCATATAGTGAATGCTGAACTGATTAAACACCAGGGGACTGTACCAAGATTTTTACTGACTATAAACATAATATGAATCTCATGTAGTTCATGAAGAAATAGACCAGCTAAAAACAAAGAGAGACTAAAACCAAAGGACCATTTTAATATATATAAGTGATTAGAATTCCCTATATTTTTCTGTAACATATTTCCGAGTAATGTTCCGGACAATATAATTGCCGTATGTGATCCTAAGGTATAACTGGTATGAATGAAATCATTTAACGACGAAAATTGCGACAGTAGTCCTGCTTCATCGGCCATATAAAAGCAGTAAAGTAAAACCAAACCACCTAGAATAGCAAACTGACTTTTTCTAAAAGGGATATAAATCAGGCAAGCAACTAGATAAGCCCATCCAATCAATCCAAGTATTCCCCACCAGTGTGTGCGCATCTGCATTAAACCTTCCTGATTTTCGCCCCGGTATAAAAATGCTAATATGACTAACCCGACTATAGCAATATATTTTATCCATTTTTTAGAAAGGAATCGATTTGTTCCATTACTTTTATTCCAAATAATCATGACAAATACATACATAAGAATTATCCACAAATGAGGATTTATAATTCCTTGAGCAGATATTACATCGCTGTTTACCATATAAAAACCAATTATCAGTAAACCCAATATCCTGATTATAATATGCTTCCAGGTCGACCAGGGATCATCTCCCTTTTCAAGTCTTCTGCCAATCGAAAATGGCATCGCCATACCAACAATGAATAAAAATGCCGGAAAAACCAGGTCCACAAAAGTCATCCCATCACTTAGGGTAGGCATATGTTTCATCCAAACTGGGATATCTGGTACTCCGGCAATGTCATTTACGAAAATCATGACCAGGATTGTTAGTCCGCGAACTACATCTATCGATTCTATTCGACTAGACGGTAGCTGAGTTTCCTTTTGTTCTTGATTTGTCATTCATTATCCAAATTATTTTATTCTTTTCATTTCTTAGCAGTTTAATATCACGCTTTATCGGGGCGACTTATAGGACACTTTTCGAAAAACCTAATTTGAATCATAATTTTAACACTTGAATTCTTTACATATAGTTAAATATTTAAATTTCAATATTTCCTTTGAAGTATCTATGAATGATAGCTTTTTTAGCAGGTGAAGCTGCAATGGCATCCCAATTCCAAAACACTACACCGGCCGATGGAATTTTTAATGACTGCTTTATTGCACCCTCAAATTCTTCAACTGTAAGGTCATTTTGCAAGTATGCTTTACTAACTTGAATACTTGGTAAAATCTGGTTGTGCGTCTGCTCGAAAAAGTCTGTTATAACATCGTGAATCCAGGATGTCTCCCGTTTTAACATATGGTGGTAACACATTGGTGAAATAAAATCGACATAACTCCCCAGGTCAACTAGATTCTGACCTATGACAGTTTTAATAGCTCCATTATAATCATTAGAACGCCAGGGTACGGCATGTAAATTAATTTTGATGGAAGGTTTCACCATCCTGGCGACATCGGCAATCTCCTTAACCATCGATGTAATGGTATGACATTTCCAATTTGTCCATTCATCTCCATAATTTTTGAGGATCCAGGCTGCAATCTCCTCAGATCCATGAACTGATTTAGGAATTTTTATACCGATATCATTTTGAAATTTATCCAAACAGGTTTTATCAAAACATGTATTGGACAATGAAAGTGGTGAGCGATCAGGATAAATTTTTTCCCAAAAAGCAAAATAGCGAATAAAATCAATACTAATGCCATCAGGATCTAGATCTTTAATCAGATTTTCGATATATGCAATCTTTTTTTGCCTATATTCGGTTTTATTAGGACAAACAAATTCAACCCACTCTTCCTTGGCAGGCTTACCCCTATCAGTAATCGCATATAATTCGGGATTATTTTTCAGAGCATTAGGATCGAAAAATGTCGGAATGATTAAAAACCGTTTAATTTGATGTTTAAGCGCCTCTTCTCTGAAAGAAGGAATTGAATCCAGGGATGGACTGACAAAAACAGTATTTATGCCCAATTGAGTCCATTCAACGAACAGGGTGGTGATATCCCCTGAATATTCATAGATCTTTACTCCAATGATTTTTTCTGAATCGAACTTCTGGTTTACGCAAGAAGTTAATAACCCAAATACTAGTAAGAATAGACATAATAGCAGGCCGATTTTCAAGATTATAGCCGAAATTAAATTTCCGGTCATCACTATTATTCTGAATTTTATGAATGCATTTAGTTTATAGAATCACTGGAGGAGGTTGGCAGCACCTCTCTCAAAGTGAAATCTACCCAAAAGATTCCGGTTTCTTGTTCTACTTTATCATTAATGGCATCCCCAATGTTCTTGGGAGGTGTGACTAAATCCTTCCACCATGAACGGTCGGATCGATAACCTATT
>LJUD01000137.1 GCA_001304035.1 bacterium SM23_31
CAAAACGGACGACCCATGGACGGATATTCCGATGATGCGGGACGGAGAAACTCTAAAAGGATATCTTCCTCACCAGCCGCCCGCAGGAAAGCTGATGTACAGGTTAACATTATCCGGCGTGTCGGATACTATCACCATCCCGGAAAACCAGCCTGTAGTGATTCGCTTCAGGGGGGGTGTACCCGCCGCTGTCTTGATTCCGCATGTCATTATCATATTCGCCGCAATGTTCGTATCGACACGCGCCGGTCTCGAGGCGCTGTTCAACCGTCCGAATATGCGAAAGCTGGCATATTGGTCTGCGGGAATTTTATTTATAGGGGGAATAATTTTGGGTCCGGTGGTACAAAAATATGCGTTCGGAGAATTCTGGACGGGCGTCCCGTTTGGCTATGACCTAACAGATAACAAGACCCTCATAGCGATGGTAGGATGGGCGGCTGCGGTCATTGCCTGCCTGAAAGGGCGTAACCCGCGTTCCTGGGTGTTAGGCGCCTCCATTCTCCAACTGATCATTTTCGTAATCCCCCACAGCGTTCTCGGCTCGGAACTGGATTATTCAAAACTGCCCGATGTGCAGCGGTGAATGCGCTGAAAGCCAATGCTGTTTGGTTGTTGTAGTAAAAATGGAGAGTTATAAGGTTCTATAATGTGGGTTATGCTATAAAAGTCATCGTTGGAACGTTTGATATGGAATGTTGAAACGTCGTTTACAAAATCAACACAGAACGAAACATCATTAACTTTGTTTCGCTTCAAATAAAAGCAGAGTATTTCTTTGATTGTATTCACTTATTCTATTTTCAGATAATTTTACATATTTTTCCTCATTATCATAACCTATATAATGCCTTCCAGCCTTAATTGCTGCAATACAAGCCTGCCCGCTTCCACAAAACGGGTCAAGCACAACTTCGTTTTTAAAAGTATATAGTTGAATAAGTCTGTATGGAAGTTCTACAGGAAAAGGTGCAGGATGACCAATTTTACGTGCCGATTCTGCAGGAAATGTCCATACACTCTTTGTAAATGAAAGAAATTCCTCTTTTATTATAGTACTTATCTTACCGGGCAAGTTTTTTCTATTAAACGCTTCCTTTGAAAAAATTAAAATATATTCATGAATATCCCTGAGTATAGGATTAGCAGCAGACAACCAAGTTCCCCATGCAGTTGAGGGACTTGAACTGGAAGCTTTATTCCAAATCAATTCCCCCCTCATTAAAAAACCAATATCAAGCATGTCTTTGATAATATAACTATGTAATGGTATATACGGCTTTCTTCCAAGGTTTGCAATATTTATACATGCCCTGCCACCAGTAACGAGCTTTTTATATGTTTCAGTAAATACCTTTTTTAAGAATTCCCTGTACTCATCTAAAGTTAAATCTTCATCATATTCTTTTGTAACGTTGTATGGAGGTGAAGTTACCATTAAATGGACACTATAATCTGGTATCTCATCCATCATCTCAGAAGATTTGCAATAAATTTTGTTTAATACTTTTTGTCCGATTTTATTTTCAATATATTTACTTGGTATTTTAATTTTTTTCCCATCATAAAGTCTGCTACTATAAAATTTACTTGAATCATGTCCAATTCTACCTGGAACGCCGAATGAACTTGTCTCTGTACCTTTCCTTCTTTGTGAAGCATATTTATTATTGCTCATTCATCACTCCCTTATTAAATTTAAAAATTTTTCTGCCTTTTTTTCATATGTATCTTCTTGATTGGCTATTTCAATTATTCTTCCCAGATCTTTTTTTGTTCTCATGCTTGAGAAATATTCTCTATCCTCTAACATCAATTCATCTAATTTTGTTATAAGTTCTTCATATGTATCAAATCGATAAAATCCTAAATCTTTAGTACTTTTTATGTTATTACCATTATCATCCAAAGGAATAGGATTAACTGACCAAAAACCTTGACTAATTCCAGCATTTTTTAAATGTTCAACTTTTGGAATATAACTTTCCGTAATTGGAGTGTTTCCAAGAATAATAATCGGAATCCTTGATCCATAATAACCAGAAACGCGAATGTTAATGCTTTTGCCAATTGCTTTTAACATTGAATCAGAACGAAGTAGTCCGGGATTTCCTTTATGAGTTTTAAAATCACCGAGACATACTAATTCCTCTTTTTCATTTTGTTTTAGTAATTCCCAATTCCAAACAGTTGACATTTTTACTTCAAAAATTGCGAAAATATCACTCGCTTTCTGTATTCTATTTCTTGATTGACAAAAAACAACATCTGCAGGTGATTGTGCTGTTAAACCAATTTCTTTACAAATGACTCCTTGAACTGCATACCAACCTTGCAAATTTGCATAGTCTTGAAGCAAATCGACAGAATACTTTTCAGTAAAATTACCAATAAGTGAATTTCTACTTTGTAGCGTTTCTGTTTTTCCTTTATATGATTTGGGCCAATAGGCATAGTATCGCCTATCATCGCCAAGATAAAACAATTGTTCAGGTGTGGCAAATTTTCTTGAATATTGGAAGAATTCAATTTCCTTATTTCTTGTCCAGAGTTCTTTCATAAAAATTTCGTTTTCCCTTTTTTGGTATATTTACGTGCATGTATTGTATGTCTATAAACAGAAAAAATCAAGTACTATTTAATAATTTTATTCACAAATGTGGAAAAAGAGTAAATTAGCTATCAGCTTTCAGCGGTCAGCTTTTTCCCATTAATCCCGCGTATTGGAACTAACCTCGCCGGTTTTCTGTTTTTTAAGATACATGAATATTAAAGTAATGCAGAAATTACCTATCATTAAAATAAAAACATACAAATCACAAATCAAAAGAATCCCGAAGATTTTATTATCACCTTAACCTTAATTCAGTCGGAGTTATTATTACGACGGAGTATATTATGAAAGACAATACACAAGAAAGAAGAGTCACAGACAGAAGAGTCAGGGATAGACGAGTCGTTCAGAGAAGAGTAACTAATACGCCGGCGGTTCTATTAGGATTTAACGACAGAAGGATCGCTGATAGAAGGGCAGCTGGTAGAAGAGTTATCGAAAGAAGAAGACCTCTATAAAATATTATCCCTTTATCCTGCTTCGATGCGACTTATAATAGAGTTAATCACTGCTGGAGCCTGTTTGTAACCTGCTCTATTATTCCGGAAATACAGGTAGAAATAAATTCTTATGGATTCAAGTTGCACTAAAGGTATCACTATGTGACAAACTTGAACCGGCAGAAGGGATGTTTTTATCAGCCTCACCCTTAACTTCAAAAAATCTTACTACTGCGAACACCGTTTTCCCGTCTATAACAAATTTATCGCAGGAGCAGCCCCCGGTAATTTTCTTTTTATTGTAATAAAACTCATTGTGTATGCAAAAGCAGATAAAAGCAAGAATCATTAATGTTTTTGTTGCCGGATGCAGAAAAGTGTAAAATAAGTCTCCGGTTATCAATTCCTTCCAGCCGGTGCAATTTTAATTATCCCTAAATGTTTTCTTATAAACCTGAGTATACACCATTCAAAGCCGGTGTCATCGATTACGTCTTTAAAAGCCTCGTAAACAGGATGAGGATGGCACTCTGTTGCTTCTGCCATCTTCCGGTTTTTATCAACATCATGAACAAGAATGAAGCCGCCCGGTTTTACAAGCTGCAGACCATTTTTAATATCAGCTAATGCAGATTCATACCGGTGGTCGCCGTCGACCAGGTACATATCAACTTTGCCATTTAGTTCCTTTGACAGGTCCGGTACGATGTTTTTTGAATCTCCACATTTTAATTCATACCTGTCTTCTTCTAAACCGGCTGACCGGATATTTTCTTTTGCCGTCGCCGGGTAAGTTTCAGCAATGTACGTGTCGTTATCAATACAAATTAACTTCCCTTTTCCGTTCTCCGCCAATGCCTTTGCCCAGCCTACCGCGGTACCTCCGGCATACGTCCCCACTTCAACGATTATGTCCGGTTTGTAATACTTTGCAAATGCATATACCAACCGCGCATATTTTGGGTGGTCTTTTCTCTTGCGAAGTCTATGTTTTTTCGGTCTTTTAAAATACGGGAGAGGATTCTCGACAGAGGAAAGAAAAACATCAAATAATCCTTTGTTTAACTTTAGCGGTCCCTCGATATTTCCAATTCCAAAAAATCTTAAAAAAGTATTATTCAAAAATTTCATAACTATCGCAGATCATTACTGTCAGGTTAATAAGAATTAATATTTCTATTGTATCTGTTTCAATGAATATGTAATTTAGTTAGAATCAGTAATTAAAATATATTGACGAATTATTTTCAATTATACAACAATTATTTTCAATCTATTCTGGCTGTGGCGAAATTAAAGATAAACAAATATCTCACTCCGCATGTCTGTAAAGCGATAGCTGATGAAATTGCCGGGAATAAGGGAAACGAGGTATTTTTTCACGGTTTTACAGATAAATCCGGGCTGGTATATAAGATTGAAGCTCTTGCCTGGGGCAATGAAACTGCCACACCGGCAATTCTCCAGCATCTTGCACCCGGCGACGTAGTGATACACAACCACCCGTCGGGTGACATAACCCCATCCGAAGCCGACATACAGATAGCATCGATCCTGGGCAGCCGTTATGTCGGCTTTTACATTGTCGATAATTCGGCAACAAACCTGAAAATCGTCGTCAAGCGGCTTGTTAAAACCGAACTGAAGCACATCGATCCGCTTGATGTATCCGCGAAACTTGACAGCGGTTCTGCCATCGCACATGGGCTTCCCGGATATGAATTGCGAACCGGACAGATTGAAATGGCGGTTGCGGCGACCAACAGCTTTAATGAGGGAACAATATCAATGATTGAAGCCGGTACGGGCACGGGAAAAACATTAGCCTATTTAATACCGGCGATATTGTGGGCGCGTAAAAATAAAGAGCGGATCGTCGTATCGACTAATACGATTAACCTTCAGGAGCAGCTTGTCTTTAAAGATATACCTCTGCTTAAAAAGAGCATGGACGAAAAATTCACCTCTGTTCTGGTCAAAGGAAGGGCGAATTACTGCTGCCTCCGCAAAGTTGACGCAGAGGAAAAAGACCTCGGACTATTTAAAGACGAGGAAGACTATAATGAAATGCGGACATTGATAGCATGGTCAAAAAAAACGAAAGACGGGAGTCTTTCCGACTTGAATTTTATTCCGAAGTCCATAGTCTGGGACCGGTTGAAATGTGAAAGCGACACATGTACCGGGGCACGCTGCGCTTTTTACGAGGACTGTTTTTTAGTGTCTGCCCGGCGGGAAGCGGCTCGTTCCGATATTCTAATCATTAACCACCACCTGCTGTTTTCCGATTTATCACTGCGAGGCAGTTTTGGCAGCCTGGCGGATATTGCAGTGCTGCCGCCGTATACCCGTATCATCATAGATGAAGCTCAACATATTGAAAAGGTATCTACGGATTATTTCGGGAGGCAGGTTTCGCATATTGGTATTAAACGGTTATTCGGGCGTTTGATGTCGCTTTCGAAAAAAGGCGAACGCAAAGGACTGCTTCCGGTGGCGTTAGCTAAGCTGCGCAAAGTCAAGGAAGAAACGCATCAGGAACAATTACACAGCCTTGTAACACGCATCGAGCAGGAACTTTTATCCGAAATTATGGAAATAACCGATTATTCCAACGATATTTTTTCGGACATCGAATCATTTTTACAGCGGAAGGCACATGAACACCACGATGAAAAACAGTTCATGCTCGATGAGAGGTTTTTTGAAGACCCTGATTGGACGGACCTGATCCTTGTCAAGATAGGGGGCTTGATAACCCGGATGCGTGAATTCAGAACGAAGTTGTTTGAGCTCGTTGAATCGCTGGGCAAATTAACGAAACTGCTCAAAATCGATATGGAAAACCTCTTCTTAGAACTTAAAGCGCACTTACGGCGGATCAACGATACCGCTGATTCCTTCCAATGTTTATTGTTCGAGACGGATGAGAATGTCGTGAAGTGGATCGAACTGACACAAAAATATAGAACAGTAAAAATATGTGCGGCTCCCATTGAAGTGGGCGAATCTCTCCGCAATGCGCTTTTTACACCGTATTACACGGTGATTTTGACCTCAGCTACCCTCACGGTCGGCGGAAGTTTTGATTTCATAAAATCCCGCCTCGGGATAGACATGCTCGAAACGGAGATGGTAACCGAACATAGTTTTCCTTCGCCGTTTGATTTCCGGAAACAGGCGCTTATCGGGATACCGACAAATAATTACCCCCCGGACCATCCGCAGTATTTCTCTACTACTCCAAATTTAATTGCCGAATCATTAAAAATTTCCAGGGGCAGGGCGTTTGTCCTTTTTACCTCATACCAGGCTATGAACGAGGTCTTTAACTACATATCTGTTTCATTTGAAAACACACCGATAAATCTATTGAAACAGGGAACGGATACACGCCATAACCTTCTGAACCGGTTCAGAAAAGAGCAGTCGGCTGCGTTATTTGCAACAGACTCCTTCTGGGAGGGAGTAGATGTAATGGGCGAGGCATTAGAGTCGATCATCATAGCCCGTCTGCCGTTCAGGGTGCCCACCGAGCCGATTGAAATAGCCCGCCGGGATGCAATAGACAGGGCGGGAGGTAATTCCTTTCTTGAATACACGGTACCCACTGCGGTCATTAAATTCAAGCAGGGATTCGGAAGGCTCATCCGTCACAAAAACGACCGGGGGACTATTCTTGTGCTGGATAACAGGATTGTAACGAAATCGTACGGAAAGGTCTTTCTCGATTCACTGCCGGACTGCAGGATTGTGGCTGACAGGGACGACGTTGTGTTCAAAGCCTTCCGGGAGTTTTACAATAATTAACCGCAAAGACGCCAAAAGAATTTTGAATTACGAAGTACGAATGACGAATTTAATTTTATGAATAGACTTAGTTATTTATCCCGCTTAGCGGGATTAATTTTTCACCCTCACCCTAACCCTTCTTCAAGGGAAAGGGAACTAAGTTTCCCCCTTTTTCAAAGGGGGACTAAGGGGGATTTTATGTTTTATCTAATCGTTCCAAATAGTACTAAGAAGAACACATATAATAAAGGCTATGTTATAACAAACAGGTATAAATTATTCAAAGAACAAAGTCAGATGGCTAAATCTTTACAATTTTATGAATTACAAAGATTAGCATGTATTTATTAAAACATTTCATAAAGTCATAAAAAATTCAGTTTTCATCATCGAAATTCGTACTTTAGTTGTGTGTTGGTCCCGCTTAGCGGGATTAAACCGCAAAGACGCAAAGAAAAACATAAATTATTGTGTTGTAGGGGCGACCCGGCGGGTCGCCGCTACGGCGTTGTTGTCATATTGCAGGCTTTAAAAATTTAACATCGTTACGTAGGGGCGAATCCACGTGTTCGCCCATATTTTATGCCTTAACATTTTCTCACTCCGGGAATTGAAGAACTTCAATATTCGCCACTCGAGGTCCGTACTTTAGTTGTGTGTTGGTCCCGC
>LJUD01000138.1 GCA_001304035.1 bacterium SM23_31
CAACAAGTACTTGCGTTATAATGGTCACCACTCTTTGTTTCAAGTTCCGTTCTTTAAGCTTATTCATCATCGTCTGACTTATCATGTACCCCATTCCGCCTTCAACGTCGGCTACAATAACACCGAGAGGAATCGGCGGCACGATATTACGGCTTTCCTCCACGCGGATCATGTAATTTCCGACTTGCGGACCGTTTCCGTGTGTGATGGCGATCTTGTATCCCTTTTCCACTAAATCCACCACACCGGTTAACGACTTTCGCGTGTTGGCAAACTGCTCGTAAATATTACCCTCTTCAAATTCCCGGGTAATAGCATTTCCGCCTAAAGCTACGACAACAACTTTCCGGTTCATAACTTTTTCAATATATCCTGTAGATTCACGTCACCGACTTCTTTTAATTCGTAGGTAACCCGCGTTGAAGGTTTATTGATCGATGCAACTTTCCTGAGGTCTATCGGGGTAGCGATTATCACGGTGTCGCACGGTGTCCGGTTGATTGTTGCTTCGAGGTCTCTTACTTGCTGGTCACCGTAACCCATTGCAGGCAACAGAGTACCGATTTCAGGATATTTTTTAAATGTTTCTTCGATAGAACCCACAACATACGGACGAGGGTCAATAATTTCGGAAGCTCCAAACTTCTCAGCGGCAACAATACCTGCACCATATTTCATCCCACCGTGTGTGAGGGTCGGACCATCCTCGATAACCAACACACGTTTATCTTTAATCAATGAATAATCCTCCACGGTCAGCGGGGATTCAGCTTTTATAATGGTTGCATCCGGGTTGATTTCCCGTGCTGTTTTTATGACTGCATCAATATTGTGCGGTTCGGCGGTATCGATTTTATTGACAACAAGCACATCAGCAGCACGAAGATTGACTTCACTGGGATAGTAAGCGGTTTCATGTCCCGGTCTGTGCGGATCGAGTATGGTTATATATATATCCGGCTTGTAAAATGAAAAATCGTTGTTGCCGCCGTCCCATAAGATGACATCAGCTTCTTTTTCTGCTTCCCGTAATATCGCCTCGTAGTCGACGCCTGCGTATACCGTCACATCTCGAATAATATGCGGCTCATATTCTTCCCGTTCTTCGATAGTGCATTGATGGAAATCAAGGTCTTTCAAAGAAGTAAAGCGCTGGACCCGCTGTCTGGCTAAATCTCCGTACGGCATGGGGTGACGCACGACAACCGGTTTTTTCCCCATATCTTTGATAATTCCCGCAACACGGCGTGTTGTCTGACTCTTACCGCAGCCTGTGCGAACCGCACAAATAGAAACAACGGGGATGGAGGATTCAAGCCATGTCTCCTGCAAACCGGGTAACCGGAACGATGCGCCCGCACAATTTACAACTGCTGAACGGCTCATAACATAGGTATAAGGAACGTCGCTGTAAGAAAACATAACCTCATCGACTTTATATTTTTTCATTAACTCCTGCAATTTGGATTCCGGAAAAATCGGAATACCATTCGGATACAATTCTCCGGAAAGTTCGGGGGGATAATTTCTTCCCTCGATATTGGGGATTTGTGTGGCAGTGAATGCAACCACTTCATAGTCCGGGTTGTTGCGAAAACATACATTAAAATTGTGGAAATCACGCCCGGCAGCACCCATAATGATAACTTTTTTCTTGCTCATAATTTCATCTCCATATTTATCAGGAATAATTTAATCCACTAAAAAGCAAAGTAGCACCGGGTTTATTCCAGGTGCTACAATTGGCTTTTTTTCAGGTTGAAAATTCAGCTATGCAACAATCAAAAATATAGTATTTATAAAGAAAAAAGTCAATATGATTTTATATAATAATTGTATTAAAAACAGCGGTTTTTTTATGAAAATAAAGAGGAGAATAATTACCGTCTGACTTCTTTGAGGATGTCCTCGGTTTTGTAAAGACCGGTAATACGGATACCGAAACGTTCGTCTATTACAACAACCTCGCCTTCGGCAAATTTGCGGTCATTGACAAGGAGGTCGACCGTTTCACCCGCTAATTTGTCAAATTCAATAAGCGAGCCCCTTTCAAGATTTATAATATTCCGAATTTGCATCTTAGTTCGTCCAAGCTCTATAGATACCGGAAGATATATATCATGGAGAAAATTGAGACCATGAATTTCTTGACTTTCCGGTATTTCTTTTTCTTCAATATTTTCGAATTCGACACTGCTAACCTTTGTCGGCATGCAAATCCTCCTGTCCGGTTATTACAAATCATAAGCAAAAAATACGAAAAAATTCACAGAAATGCAATTGCATTCTAATGAATAAAACCTTTATTTCATTTTCGGCAATTCGTGAAATAAACTGTAATTTCCCGACACAACCAAAACAATCACCGGTTAATCGTCAATTCAGCCGATATGTAAAATCTGCCGTAGTTTAATTATATTTCGTTGAATTGTTGATATTTTTTTATTGTTTTTGTGGAAAAAAGCACGTAATTTATACAATACTGGTTTTTAATGATTGTTTTATAAACTTCATGGACAACCACACATCTATTGTCCGAATAAAAGCATGATATGCTGCTTCCCGCTAACAATTGTACTTACCATTTCCACCCTTCCAGCCAGTCTGCCGGGATGGAGCTTACCGTAAGGGGCGAGTTACGAATGTCGAATTGCTAAGTGAAAATTTAGAATTATGTAATTTTGAATATACATTTTGTTTATGTGTTGGCAATAACTCAGAAAATTAACTAAAATAAAATAGTTGATAATCCATGATTTAGAGATTAAAAATGTGTGCCAGGCTCACTATTGGTGTTGTCACCGACAGTGTTGAGCACAATTCATAAATGAAACAAGAGTACAACTCATAAATGAAACAAGAGTACAACAAATAATTTTTAAACAAGGAGCAAAAGTCATGGAGCTTACAAGAATTCAGAGCGAACTTAAAAAAGCAAACATCGACGGCTGGCTGTTTTACGACTTTCACAACCGTGACCTACTCGCATACCGCATACTGGGGATGGACGAAACCGGTATGACCACGCGCCGATGGTATTACTATATCCCCGCTGAAGGCGAACCGACACGCCTGGTGCACACGGTCGAAAAAACTAAGCTCGACTCGCTGCCGGGTAAAAAACTGCTTTACCTTCCGTGGGAACAGCAGCACGCACTGCTGAAAGAAATTCTCGGGCAGCCTAAGAAAATTGCCATGCAGTACTCGCCGATGAACAATATCCCGTACGTTTCGATGGTTGACGGGGGGACGCTGGAATTAATCAGGAGTTTCGGGCATGAAGTTGTTTCTTCGGCTGACCTTGTTCAGATGTTTGAATCGATCATTGACGAAGAAGGATACAAATCGCATGTTGAAGCCGGCGTATTGATTCATAAAATTAAAAATGATGCTTTCGCTGAAATCGGCAAAGCCGTCCGGAACAATACAGGCACAACCGAATACGACATTGCAAAATTTATTGAGAACCGCTTCAAATCCGACGGATTGGTTACACACGACACAATGATCGTTGGGACAAATGAGCATCCTACAGACTGCCACTTCGAGCCTACACCGGAGAATGCGCGGACTTTTAAAGAGGGAGATACGGTACTTATCGACCTCTGGGCAAAGCTCGACCGTCCTAAAGCTATTTTCTATGATATTACATGGTGCGGTTTCATCGGCACGAATCCCCCGGCAAAATACGTTGAAATCTGGAAAACCGTGGTAAACGCCCGCAAAGCGGCAGTCCGGTTAGTCCGGGATAAGTTCGCAAAAGGCGAGCCTTGTTACGGCTGGGAAGTCGACGATGCCTGCCGCGGCGTTATAAAAGAAGCCGGCTACGGAGACTATTTCGTACACCGCACGGGACATTCAATCGGTGAAGAAGTCCACGGCAACGGTGTGAATATCGACAACCTCGAAACAAAAGAGGAGCGCCAGTTAGTCCCCGGTATTTGCTTCTCGATCGAACCCGGCATTTACCTTGAAAACGATAATATAGCAGCACGCACTGAGATCGATGTTTTTATAACCCTGAACGGAGAAGTCGTCGTTGCAGGAGAGGAACAGGAAGACCTGATACTTATTCAATAAAAACCACGGAGCACGCTAAGATAATATTCGATTTCAAAAATATATTTTTTTAACTCTGCGTTATTTAATTAAACTCTGCGTCTCTACGGTTAAAAATTAACGGGAGGTAGTAATGAATTTATATCTCATACTGATAATTATCTATATTCTAATTCTGACGGGTTTTAATATCTACAGGTCGAGAAGAGTTAAAACACAGGATGACATGATGGTCGCCGGACGTTCGATAAGCATGAAAGTCATGGTGTTCACCCTTATATGCACGTGGATTGGTTCCGGGACGTTTATAGCGGGAGCGGAATACGCCGCTAAAGCGGGATGGAGCGCTCTATGGTTTCCTGCGGGAGCATGGGTTGGAATCATTATTATCTACTTTTTAGCGGGAAAGATCCGCACGTTCGGGCAGTATACAATCGGAGACATTCTCGAGGTTCGCTACGGAAAATTTGCGCGTGTTTTCGGGGCTATCGCACTTATTATCAGCTTTATAGTGATTGTCAGTTACCAGTTTAAGGCAGGAGGGTATATACTGAATGTCATCACCGATAATTCCATATCCGAGGCACAGGGAACGATTATTGCCGCCTTTCTGGTTATTTTTTTCACAGCGCTGGCAGGAATGGTAGCCGTTGCGTACACCGACTTGCCGAACGGCATTATTATCCTTCTGGCATGTTTTACTGCAACACCGTTAGTATATGCAGCCGCAGGCGGCTGGGAACAGGCAGTTGCGGTACTCCCTGCCGGTCACTTCAAGGCATTCAGCCCTGAATTCGGAGCGCTGAAAGCGATCGGATATTTCCTTTCATGTATGCTGCTGCTTATGGGTGTGCAGACTATGTACCAGAAATTCTACAGCGCAAAAACACCGAAAGATGCAACACTGGCGGTCATCTGGTGGACAATCGGGACTATTCTTGTTGAAACAGTGGTTATAGTCATTGCCGTATTTGCGGCGACGCAATTCTGGACTCAAATCCAGGACGGCACCATTGATCCTGCGTCGATCGTACTTCAGGCGGCGCGTCACATGGTTCCACTTCCGGTCGGCGTGCTGCTGCTTGCGGCTGCATGCGCAGTGGTGCTATCAACCGGTATGAATTATCTCCTCTCTCCGTCAACAAACATCATGCGTGATATTTACCAGAAGTTCATCAATCCTAAAGCGACGCAGGCTAAAATGGTGGCGCTTCAAAAAGTTGTCATCGTTATTTTCGGCGTTATAGCGTTTTTTCTTGCTACGAGGTTGGTATCCGTGTTAGAAATGGGTTATTTTGCCTATACAATATACGGCACGGCAATAACACCAGCGCTTATCGCGGCGCTCACATGGAAACGCGCAACCAAGGCGGGAGGATTAACCTCGATTATCAGCGGCGCAGTAGTAACGTTGGGGCTTAAAATAGCCGGCTATGTCTGGCCCTCGATCATGGTTCCGTACGGCAGCCCGAACGCAGACCCGTGGGGAATTCCGCTTATCTACCCGGCGATTATAGTATCGGTCGGAACGCTGATTATTGTCAGCTATCTTACTCCGGCACCGTCAAAAGAGGAAATTAAAGAGCTTTTCCCTGAAAAGTGATTCAGGTTAAAGCTGATACAGCGGTATTACGGGGAGCAATAAATAGTATAAATTTTATTATCAAAACTTTGGCAAAAATTTACTTTTCCGCCAGAGGCGGATCCCCGAGTAATCGGGGCAGAATGTTGGATCTTAAAGGCGAGATTGCCACGTCTCCCTCCCGCTAAGCGGAAGGGATTCTCGCAATGACTAATTTAAGCTTAGTTAGGTGGCACCCCCATCCCGCTAAGCGGGATTGGGGGTGTTAATTAGCTCACTGTTGGTGTTGTCACCAACAGTGTTAAAAATCCATTAATTAGAAGCTAAAAAGTGTGTCGGTGACAACACCAACACACAGCTAAAAACAGCGCTATACCAACATACAGTAAAAATTAGATAAATTTTATAAACGTAGCATCTTTGTTATATTCTGCGATATATAATAAAAGAAAATAATCTAAGCTCACTGTTGGTGTTGTCACCAACAGTGTAAAATTGCATTGAAATGAAATCAAATAAAACCGATTTCGAAAAAGATCACTGGTTTTTTATTACAACAAGTATTATTAATCATAATCATATATTACATAAAAAAGAAAATGCAATAATTGTTTTAAACAGTTTAAATTATTTTGTCCGTAACAAAAAGCTACATATTGGCGCATTTGTAATAATGTCTAACCACATTCATTATATAGCAAAACCAAGAAATGAACATAGACTATCTGATATAAATCGAGATTTCAAAAAATTCACAGCACAACAAATTATTTTTAGAATGCAAGACAATCATGATAATACACTTGAAAAATTTATTGTAAATAAAAAAGATAGGAAACTCCAAATCTGGAAACGTGGCTCCAATATTAAAAATATTTATAGCCGTGATTTTATGATTCAGAAAATCGAGTACATCCATAATAATCCTTGTCAAATACATTGGAATATTGCTCACTCTCCGGAAAATTATGAGTATTCAAGTGCATCCTTTTATATTAAAAACGAACCAAGTAAATATATCGAGCTTTTTGATTTAAGAAAAATCCTTTAGAGTAAGCTCACTGTTGGTATTGTCACCAACAGTGTTAAAAAGTGGTAGTATTAATCTATAATATTAGAGGGTAAAGAGTGTGTTGGTGACAACACCAACACACAGCAAAAATTAAATAGGACAATGCCTTTCGGAGTTTTAAAATATGGTTACAATAAGAGGAAAAGTCACAAGTTGTTTAGAATCATTTGTTCCCAAAGATAATCTTTCTGCTATTATTTGACCAGTTAGAGGTTACAGTTTTGTACTTGATGACATTAATAAAAACGATAACGAAATCAAATATGGGAAAGGTGACGCAGTTGTTTTTATTTTTAAGAATAATATAGACTTGATATCATCCTGTAATAATATTTTTTGTAGTGGTAATGAGTTTCGTTTTTATTGTGGAAAAGTAGAGGTTAAAGGAGATATGTGTGACTTTCCAAATTCCAATTATAAAAATTTCATTATTGCAACTGATATAAAACCGATATATGAATAAAATTTTAGCTCACTGTTGGTGTTGTCACCAGCAGTGCGTCAAAGATGCATCATTTTATAGTCTAAAAAGTGTGTTGGTGACAACACCAACACACAGCACAAAACAGTGCTATACCAACACACAACATAAAATAACTCAAAACTAAAACGCAGCTAAGGACAGCATTATACCACCATACAGAAAAACAGGGGAAACGCCAATATGGCATATATAATTACCATTATCGTTTATATGTTGATACTGCTGAGCTTAGGAATATTTTTGTCATTCCGTGTTAAAGGTCAGGAAGGATTCATGGTTGCCAACCGACAGCTCACGGC
>LJUD01000139.1 GCA_001304035.1 bacterium SM23_31
TGTTAAACAGCATTATTTCACAAGCATTTACCGGGACCGCTGTCACCGGTGCATTTACGGGCTCGACAATGATGATTGCGCTGCGGTACGGTGTCGCACGTGGTTCCTACTCGAACGAAGCCGGTATCGGGAGCGCTGCCGTAGCGCATGCGGCTGCAAAAACCGACCAACCCGCACGGCAGGGACTTATTGCCATGATGGATGTTTTTATTGATACTATAATACTCTGTTCAATTACGTCATTTGTTGTATTAGCTACCGGTGAGTGGTCGACAGGCTCTACAAGCACTGAAATGGTAACTATCGCATTTGATAAAAGTATACCGTTTGGGGGATGGGTCGTTGTCTTGAGCTCCCTGTTGTTTGGGTATTCTTCGATGATTAGCTGGCCTTATTTTGGTGAACAGGCTTTTTCATATTTATTCGGATTCTGGATAAAAAAATATTTTAGATGGGCTTTTTGCATCTTGATTGTTTGCGGCAGCGTTATTAAAGTCAATACCGTTTGGCTTATGGGCGATACGGTAAACGGTTTAATGGCTATTCCGAATTTAATAGGGCTGTTAGCATTAAGCGGCGTTATTATAAGGATAAAAAGGGCATATTTTAACAGTTATACGGTAAGAACGTAATAAAAGGAGGAAAGGGATTATGTCAACTACAATGGATATCAATGAAATTGAAAAAAAATGCGGGAATATTTATGAAGCCGTTATTGTTACTGCAAAAAGAGCAAGACAAATTCATAATAAAATAGAGAAAGAGTTTAGAAAACAGATTGGAGAGGTTGAAAATGAGGAAGACCTTGATGAAGAAATAGTGGATCGAGAAAAAATTGTGAAAGAGTTTGATAAAAGAGATAAACCAAGTGTCACAGCGGTAAAAGAATTAATGGTGGGTAAATTACATATTGTACAGGAGAATGAAGAAGAGTAAGACGTCACATATTATTTTTATATTTATAGATTAAATTACTCAATTTGAATCCGGGCACACAATAACGTATTTTCTTATTCTTGGGGAAAAAGGATTGAATATTCAATTTTAATTCATTATATATTAAAGTTATAGTATTTTGCAGTTTTTTCTGTACAAATGAAATTTTTACATTTGTAGGGGCGACCCGCCGGGTCGCCTCTACTGAAGAAGGCTTTCATAATGAGGTACATAAATTTATTTGCAAGCTTTCTGTTATTATGTGTAACCTGCACATCCGAATCGGAATTTAAAATTCCGGATTCAGGTTCGGTGCTAACCGATGTGCTCACCCACGTTCTCACCATCGGAGGTGAAAAAGAAATTCAAGAAGAATTTATTCTTGTAAATCCCATGTCTTACTGTATAGCTGTTAATGATGAGAACGACATATTTGTTTTTGACGAAGCCAGTATAAAAGTCTATGATGAAAATGGTAAACCCAAAAAAATTATCGGCGGTCCGGGTGAAGGTCCCGGTGAATTTTATAGAAGCAGTTCGTACTCGTTATGGATAGGTCCGACAGGATATATGACTGCATTTGGGGGACAGCACAGAGATGAATTAAACTTATTTACCCCTGATTACAAATTCCTTGAGCAAATAAACTACAGACAATATAAACCATACGAACATATCTTTACTGAATTAAATATCAGTGCCGGCATACCTCTTATATCTCAACCATCTGTTGCATTGAATGAGACTGACAGAATATTATTAATTGAGGGTGATGGAATTAAAGATAAATTCGACCGAGAATATTATTCGGTATTAATTTACAAATCGGGAAACATGTATAAAAAAATAGCACATTATAAACAATCCAATAGAATTATTTCAATTTATAGCACATCAGGTACAAAAGAGCTTGGATCGCTAATGGCTGCAATTCTGACGAATAATCGTCTTGTTTATACGCAAACGTATCATGAAACATACATTGGTGAAAAAGAAGCGAAGTACAATTTGTTTATTATTTCTCTGGATGATTTCAGCAAATCAACTATTACCCGCAATTATATTCCTGTGAAGTTCACTGAAAAAGAATTCCCATTAATATCAAAAGAAGAAAAAGATAAAGCTTTAATAGAACTCTATGAGAAGACAATAGATGTATATAAAGAAAGAAAATATAAATCCCCATTACAAAATATATTGACCGACCGCAATTTTATTTTCGCTGTCACTTTTCAAATCAATGAAAAAGATGAAATTTTCACAGATGTTTTTGATGCAGATACGGAGAAATATCTCAGTTCAGCCTATTTTCCCTTCATACCTTCCGTGATAAAAAATGGATATGCCTACCATTTAAAACGGGTTACAGCCACCGAATTTGCAGAGATAAAAAAATACAAAATAGATCCGGCGGTGTACGGGAAATGAGGATGAATTGAATAAAAAAGAGCATATAGAATAAATTAAAACAAATCGGTCAATCAACTTTAATAATGCTATTAAATCCTGGCAGACTATTCATTTCAACCGGTTATTTTCTTGATTTCCGGGTCATCACCGCAGACAGGGCACTTTTCATTCCTTTTAACTCTCACTTCACTGAATTTCATTGTCAGTGTATCTATTAGCAATAACCTGCCGGTAAGTGTTTCCCCCACACCTAAAATGATCTTGATTGCCTCGGCAGCCTTAATTGACCCAATAATCCCCGGCAGCACCCCGATAACACCGCTCTCTTCGCATGAAGGGATGAGTCCCGGAGGAGGCAGTTCCGGGTAAAGACAGCGGCAGCAGGGACCGCCGTTATAGTGAAATACGGATACCTTCCCTTCAAACCGGAAGACACTGCCGTAAACGTTCGGTTTATTCAAAAGCACACAGGCATCATTCAACAGATATTTTGAAGGAAAGTTATCCGTACAATCGATTACCATGTCATAATCCTTAATAATATCCATAGCGTTCCCGGATGTAAGTTTTTCCTCACGGCAGATGAAATTCACATGCGGATTCAGGTTTTTCAAGCGTGCTTTTGCGGCTTTGAGTTTCGATTTTCCGATACAATCGGTGCCGTATAATATCTGCCGGTGAAGGTTTGATTCATCCACAACGTCGAAATCAACCATACCAATTGTTCCGATTCCGCCTGCCGTTAAATAGAGCGTAACAGGGCTGCCAAGTCCGCCCAAGCCGGCGACAAGCACTTTTGCAGCTTTTAATTTCCTTTGCCCCTCCATGCCGACTTCGGAAAGTTTAATATGCCGGCTGTAGCGGCTTAATTCACCGGAAGTGAGCCCGGGAAGGTCATTCCCGCCCGCAGTCGAAAAAATGTTTATATTATTATGCATTAAAAGCTCCTCCTGAACATCAAGAACTAAAAATCCTTATAACCGCAAAGACGCAGAGATTTTGTACTATATTAAGTTAGTTACAAAACTTTTTATAAAAAAGTCAAAAAAATAACGAAATAATTTCGGCACAGCCGCCGCTTCGTAATTGAATGACATATCAGGCTGCTGTCATGCTGCCCCGCTCCTTACACTTCGCATAACTACCACTACCTAACAGAGTCAAATTGTGAAAGATTCGGTATCGGTACGTGCATCAAAATTTACAAAAATTTTTTACGTTGCATTATTCCGCTGCGTCAGGACTTCAGTCCCTGACGCAAAGGGAAAAGTCTAAAAGATTAATAATTGCTTGCAATTACGTAATAAAACTATAAATTATATATACGGATAAAAAACATTCCGCACAAATTCTTTCATAAATAATCCTCAAATTATAATGAGTAGACTACTTATCGTTTCAAATAGACTGCCGGTTAGCGCGGTGAAAAGGGGAGAAACGCTGCGCATTCAGCCAAGTGCCGGAGGTTTGGCTACCGGTATGAGTTCACTATTAAAAAAGTCGTATAAAGGCGTCTGGATCGGCTGGCCCGGGATTGCTGTGGAAAAAATAACTGTTAGAGAAAAAAATGAGATAAAAAAATATCTGGATGAAAATAATTTTTACCCCGTATTTCTTTCCCAGTCTTATATTGAAGACTACTATTCGGGTTTTTGTAACAAAACCATCTGGCCTCTTTTTCATTATTTTTCCGAGAATACGATATATGATAAAAATTTGTGGAATATATATAATCGGGTAAATAAATATTTTTGCGACATAATTATGAAAGTAGTGCAGCCGGGAGATATTGTCTGGATTCATGATTATCATTTAATGCTGCTCCCGCAAATGCTGCGCAAACGATGCCCGAATATTACTATCGGCTTTTTCCTTCATATACCTTTCCCGTCTTTTGAGGTATTCCGTTTGCTTCCCTGGCGCAAAAATATTCTCGAGGGGCTTCTTGGCGCTGAATTAATAGGATTTCATACATACGATTATGTGCGGCATTTCCTTGACAGTGTCCGAAACAGGCTCGGATACGAACACTCTTTAGGTCAGATTATTGTAGGCAGCCGAATTGTTAAAGTAGATACTTTCCCGATGGGGATAGATTATGACCGGTTTGCACATGCTGTGAATGATCCCGATGTAAAAAAAGAAATCGAGAAAAACTGTAAAAAACTGGGAGACCGGAAGATAATTTTATCTATTGACCGGTTGGATTATACAAAAGGGATTTTACAAAGACTCCACTCGTTCGACCTTTTTCTTAACAATCATCCGGAATATAGAGAAAAAGTAACGCTTATTCTGGTTGCGGTTCCATCGCGAACTAAAGTAGAGCAATACAGGCAGCTAAAAAGGGAACTGGACGAGTTAATTAGTAGAATTAATGGAAAACACGGGGCAATCGGGTGGATTCCCGTTTGTTATTTATATTGCTTATTGCCTTTCCATTCACTCACAGCGCTTTACAGCATCTCTGATGTTGCGCTCATCACTCCGATAAGAGATGGAATGAATTTGATTGCAAAAGAGTATATTGCAACAAAAAATGACGGTAAAGGTGTGTTGATTCTAAGTGAAATGGCTGGAGCTGCGCAGGAGCTCTGTGAAGCAATTATAGTTAATCCGAATAATATTGAAAGAATTGCCGAGTCGATACATCAAGCTTTAACGATGCCTGTGGAAGACCAGATCGAGCGTAACAGAACAATGCAAAGAAGATTGCAGCGTTATAATGTAGAAAAGTGGGCGGAGGATTTTATAAAAACTCTATATTCAGTCAAAAAACTTGAACATGAACTGTTGGCACAAAAGCTCAATTCTCAAATCAGGGAAGAAATAATTTCCAATTACTGTGAAAGCAAGCACAGGCTTATACTCCTGGATTATGACGGTACTCTTACACCGTTTGCCTTAAAACCGGAACACGCAAAACCCGATAAGGGAATTTTATCGTTATTACAAAAGCTCTCAAGGGACAGCTGCAATGAATTGGTCATTATCAGCGGAAGAGATAAAGATACATTGGAAAAATGGTTTGGTAACCTGAATATCTCGTTATCGGCTGAACATGGAGTATGGAATAAAAAGAAAATGGGAGTATGGGAGTTATCGGAACCCATTACGAATTACTGGAAAGATGTAATAAGACTGATACTTGAGCTGTATATGGATAGAACGCCCGGTTCTTTTATTGAAGAAAAATCTTATTCCCTTGCATGGCATTTCAGGAAATCAGACCCCGAGCTGGCTTCAGTTCGGGCAAGAGAATTAAAAGAATCGATTTTACATCTGACCACTAATATCGGTCTTTCGGTTCTTGAAGGGAATAAAGTAATTGAGATAAAAAATGCGGGAATACATAAAGGGCTCGCAGTGTTAAAACGGATTTCTCATGGGAAATTTGACTTTATATTGGCTGCAGGAGATGACTGGACTGATGAAGACATTTTTAAAGTATTACCGGAGCATGCTTATTCAATCAAGGTTGGTTTAACTCCGTCTAAAGCAAAATTCAAAGTTGATTCTGTTAAAGAAACAAGAGAACTGCTCAAAGAGATGCTGGAGGTTACGAATGGTTAAGCTGGAAGATTATCGGGATATTGTCGGAGATGAAATTATTTATTCAATCTACAGAAAAATGCGAAGGCTGTATGATAAACATGTCCTGCATATAAATTCTACCTATATTGGCGGTGGGGTGGCGGAAATACTTTCATCCCTCGTTCCGCTTATGAATTATGTTGGAATTGAAGCAGGCTGGAGGACACTGCACGGAAGTGTCGATTTTTATGGAATAACAAAAAAAATACATAATGCTCTTCAGGGGGATAAAATTAATTTTTCAGACATAAAAAAACAACTTTATGTCCAGATAAACGAACTGTTTTCTACATACACACATATTAATACTCATGATTTTGTGATAATTCATGACCCACAACCGCTCCCGATTATCCAATTTTTTAGAAAAAGCCAGCCGTGGATTTGGAGATGTCACATCGATTTATCGTCACCCAATAAAGAAGTCTGGGAGTATTTGAAAAAATTTATTCTTAAATACGATATAGTGATCTTTTCAACTGAAAAGTATAAAAGCCCTGATCTCCCGCTCCAATATAAAATAATTTCGCCCGCCATTGATCCGCTCAGTCATAAAAATAAAGAAATTCCCGATTCTTTGATATTCAAACATCTTAAAAAATTTGGTGTTCCTTTGGACAAACCGTTTATTACCCAGATATCACGATTCGACAAATGGAAAGACCCGCTCGGTGTTATAGAAGTTTTTAAAAGGATAAAGGAAAAGGTTGACTGCAGATTGGTAATGTGTGGTAATATGGCAACGGATGACCCGGAGGGTTTTGAGATATTTGATAAAATAACAAAAAAAGCCCAGCGTTTTATTGAAAATAATGAAATCATCCTTATAACGGCAGAAAACAACATCCTCGTGAACGCTTTGCAGCGAAAATCCGCTGTAGTTATTCAAAAATCACTGCGTGAAGGCTTCGGTTTGACGGTAACCGAGGCTCTCTGGAAAAAAACTCCGGTTGTGGCTTCGAATGTTGGAGGGATTCCTCTACAAATTCAAGATGGAGAGAGCGGTTTTCTACTTGAGCCTGACGATGAAGAAGGTTTTGCCGAAAGAACAGTAGAATTATTAAAAAACCCAAGCCTTGCAAAAGAAATGGGAAAAAAGGGAAAGGAGAACGTCAGAAAAAAATTCCTTACAACAAGAATGTTATCGGATTATTTGGACTTGCTCAGCGTCATCTCTCTATAATAGTGAAACATCCCCCGCAGTATGCGGGGGACTGTCTGTTCATTCCTGTCTGTATTGTTTTTTCTAGGGTATGTTCATTACTTTTCCTCAAACAGCCGCAGCAGAACCGATTTTTCAACGGTTTTACGGGCGGTGTTGTCGGTTACTTTGAGATTAAGCTGATATGGTCCCGGCTTTGTAAGGTTGTGGTCGAGGCGCAGGAATGAGGATTCGTCCCTGTCTATGCCGCGTCTGGTGAATATCGTGGTAACGCCAAGTTCCTGCTTATCGTTTACTATCAGTCTACGAATATAATCTACAACCGAATATTTGTCTTCTCCAATGTATTGTATTGAATACTC
>LJUD01000140.1 GCA_001304035.1 bacterium SM23_31
ATAACCATTGAATCTCCGCTGTACCGCGGCATTTTTTCAACCAAAGGCGGCACCATAAAGGAATGGATTCTTAAAGAACATCAGGATCCTGCCGGAGAACCGGTTAATCTCATCCGTAACAACAACTCAGGGAATCTCGGTATTGCTTTTCTAAGTTTAGAAGGTGATTCGGTAAAACCGGCTGATCTTGACTTTATTCCGGAAAACATTACCCCAATAAATGGTAATTATACTATTTCGGTAGATGACCAGAAAAAGAATTTTACGCTGACCGCTGATTTAGGGAAAGAACGCAAAATTCGCAAACGTTATACTTTTGATCCTAATTCTTTAACTATTACAATGGGAATTGAATTTGAAAATTGTCAAGAGCTGATAAATAACCAAAAATATTCGCTTATCTGGGGTACAGGAATACGGACATCCGAAGCTAACTTTGATGAAGCACAGAAGACACCGGAACTAAGCGTTGAGAGGCGTATCATACAAAACAATATTGAAGACGACATGCGGTACTCCAAAAGCATGGCGCTATTTGGTTCCGGTGTAGAAAAATTTGATATAAAAAACACCCCTTACCGGGAAGAAGAATTATCGAGCGGAGACGTTCACTGGATCACTACAAAAAGTAAATATTTTTGTGCAACAGTTATTCCAAAGGACAATCCCGGAATAAACGTTAAATTCGGCGGTCAAAGTATTCCAAAAGAAGCGCTCCTTGGACGGAAAAATTACGTAACCGTTCTTACGATGGACTTTTCGTCTCCACCGCCTTTATTTACCGATAATTTCCTCGTATACCTGGGACCGGTCGACAAAAGAAAGTTTGAGGAACTTGCAAAAGAGCTTGGAAAAGACTTAAAATTTAAAGAGGTGCTGGATATTAATTCCTGGATACGCGGGCTCAGCATGCTAATTTACCAGATATTTCTTTTCTTACACAGTTTTATTCCAAATTACGGGCTGGTCATTATAGTTTTTTCTATCCTGATTAATTTTCTTTTATACCCGTTAACGGCAAAAAGTTATAAATCTATGAAGAAGATGCAGGAAATACAGCCGTTATTGACTGAAATTCGTGAGAAATATAAAAAAGAGCCGCAAAAATTTCAGCAGGCTCAGCTTAAAATCTATAAAGAATATAAAGTAAATCCAGTTGGCGGTTGTCTGCCGATGCTGTTTCAAATGCCGATTTTCTTTTCAATATATCCGATTTTCCGCTCCATTGAGCTTCGCGGAGCGCCGTTTATTTGGTGGATAACAGATTTGTCGAAACCTGATACCATAGCAACGATTCCCTCAATTTTACCGCTTAACAATCTTATGTACGGCAACCAGGTCAACATTCTGGTTATCATATATGCCATCTCTCTTTTTATACAGCAAAAGATCATGATGAAAGACCCAAAGCAGAAAGCAATGGTCTATATCATGCCTATTATGCTGCTGCTCTTATTGAATCGTTGGTATTCGGGCTTTATTCTATACTGGCTTTTTTTCAATCTTTTGTCAATAATTCAGCGCTACCTTGTCCGCGAAAAAGGAGAACCTAATCCCAAACCTGCCCCGGAGCCGTTAAAAGTAAAATTACATAGTAAGAAACCTTCGAAAAAAGGCAAGAAGAAATAATATATTTATGTAAAATTTAAGATTCATTAAAAAATCAGGTTAAAGGGAAATTGGATTGCTGCGATTTCCTTTTTCTTTTATGATACTACCAACAGACGACACAATTGCCGCTATATCCACTCCCCTATTTCCTTCGGGAATTGGTGTAATACGGATTAGCGGTTCAGAAGCATTAAGCATAGCTGATAAGGTCTTTAAAGGGAAGAAGCCCGTATCCGCATGTTCTTCCCACACAGCTCAGCACGGATTTATTCA
The DNA here is from genome assembly GCA_001304035.1 of bacterium SM23_31. GTDB lineage: Bacteria > SM23-31 > SM23-31 > SM23-31 > SM23-31 > SM23-31. The sequence goes on from LJUD01000140.1 coordinate 1,885, forward strand.
CAACCCGGAATCGAACGAGCGTCTGGACAGTGCACTCTGCCTCGTCATGAAAAAGCCTCGTACGTACACGGGAGAGGATGTGGTTGAATTATTTATGCACGGGAGTCCTTTTCTGTTGCAGGAAGCAATTGATTGTATCATCACAGCCGGAGCCCGGCAGGCTGAAGCGGGTGAATTTACGTACCGTGCTTACATAAACGGCAAGATGAACTTGACACAGGCGGAGTCTGTCCATCAGCTTGTACGTGCACGCAGCGAATCGGGGCTGCGTAATGCTTTTTTGCAGCTTCAGGGTTCACTGCAGAAGCGCATAATCGGTCTACGGTCGGAAGTGCTCGAAATCCTTTCGGATTTTGAGGCAGAAATTGAATTTCCTGAGGAGGATTTGAGTTCTATTTCGAAAGAAGAAGGTATAAGCCGAATTCGTTCGCTTATACGGCAGCTTACCGATTTGACAAACTCATATACTATCGGGAAAAAAATAGAAGAAGGAGTCAAAATAGTAATATGCGGTCCCCCAAATTCGGGTAAATCCACACTTTTAAACCGTCTCCTGAATGAAGAACGTGCGATTGTGCATGAAATTCCCGGTACCACCCGGGATATAATAGAAGGAAGCATCATAATAAAAGGAGCGGTCTTCCGGCTGTTTGATACGGCAGGCATCAGGGAAACCGGTGAAACAGTCGAAGAAGAAGGTATCAGGAGGACGTATTCCATTATTAAAAAAGCGGATTTGGTACTTTGGGTTGACGGTATTACGGACATGAACGGGCAAAACGAGAAGATGTTTATAAATCAAAAAGAGCGCTACATGCGCGGTTCCGGCGATAAGCAGATAATACGGCTTTTAAATAAAAGCGACTTGCTCAATACGGTTGAGCGGGCACAAATACAAAAAAAATGTGAGAACGGTTTTCATATTGTAATCTCGGCAAAAAGGGGATGGGGCTTTTCGAGGCTGCGGCAAGAAATATCAAATACAATAGAATCACTAAATGTTAAAAATTACGAAGGAACAATAATAACGAGCATGCGTCAGAAGCAGCTTTTGAGTTCCGGGCGCGATGCGCTCAAAAGAGCTGTTGAAGGATTAAAAAATAATATTCCTTATGAATATATTTGTATGGAAATAAATGATTGTATTAATTTTCTGGATCAATTTACCGGTACAAAATCCCAGAAAGATATTTATGAAATAATATTTAAGAAATACTGCGTTGGGAAATAATAAATAGAACCGGAGAGAACGCAGGGGAGGCTCAGAGACCACAGAGAATTTAAATAGTGTAATATTATCAATATATTTAATAAAAATCTAAAGAACCCCAATAATATTTTAAATTATTTATTTCTGCGAGTTCTGCGGAAAAAGCAATAATTGTTTCACGTGAAACATGTTAAAAAATGACAGATACGATATAGTCGTTGTCGGTGCAGGTCATGCGGGATGCGAAGCTGCACTTGTTTGTGCGCGCTGCGGCATGAAGGTTCTTCTCGTGACAATGGACAAAACGACAGCAGCAAAAATGTACTGTAATCCTGCAATCGGCGGGCTTGCAAAGGGGCATCTTGTTCGCGAAATCGACGCACTGGGCGGTCAGATGGCAAAAACCACAGACGCTACCGGCATTCAATTCCGCATGCTGAACCGCTCAAAAGGACCTGCCGTATGGTCACCGCGGGCGCAGGCAGATAAAAAACTTTATTCACAATACATGATCAAAATCCTGGAAAGCCAGCCAAACCTTACTTATGCCGGCGGCGAGGTTACCGGTGTTGTTACAAAAAACAACGGAATTACAGAAGTCGTTCTAAAATCTGGAGAAACAATAAAAACCCGTGCGGTCATAATCATGAGCGGCACTTTTCTCGGATGTAAAGGATTCAGAGGAAAACAAACATTTGACGTAGGAGGTCTTGGCGAGCCTCCCGCAGTCGGGCTGACTCAGAGTCTTGTCAGCTACGGAATCAGATACGGGCGACTAAAAACCGGCACTCCGCCCCGACTCGACGGCAGGACAATTGACTGGACAAAATTTGAACGTCAGTACGGTGATCCTGAACCGCAGCCGTTTTCTTTCAGCACCGAGCGAATCACAATGCCGCAGATTTCATGTTATCTTGGCTGGACAAATGAGAAGACACATGAAATTTTGCATGAAGGATTTAGTGAATCGCCACTTTTTACCGGAAGAATTAAAGGCGTTGGACCACGATACTGCCCGTCAATAGAGGTTAAAATCGAACAATTTGCTGATAAAACACGTCATCAAATTTTCCTCGAACCCGAGGGGCTGGACACTCATTGGATTTATATAAACGGATTTTCCACAAGTCTGCCGGTCGACATCCAAGTGCGTGGATTACGTTCTATTCCGGGATTGGAGAACGTCGAAGTACTGGAATACGGCTATGCCGTAGAATACGACTATTTTCCACCTGATCAACTCAAGCCGTCGTTAGAAACAAAAGCTATAAACCGTCTTTTTCTTGCCGGACAGATCAACGGAACATCCGGTTACGAAGAAGCTGCTGCCCAGGGTATTATAGCCGGGTTGAATGCTATCCGTCGTTTGAAAGATGAAGAACCGTTTATACTCCAACGCTCCGAAGCTTATATCGGTGTACTTATCGATGACTTGATAACCAAACCGATAGAAGAACCATACAGGTTATTTACTTCCCGTGCAGAGTACCGTCTTCTCTTAAGACAGGACAATGCTAATGAACGGTTAATGCATTACGGGCGCGATTTCGGTTTAATTACAGAAGAACTTTACGATAAAATGCGCCGTAAAAAAACCTCGCGTGATAAATTATTGGAATATCTTAAAGGGAAGCGTGTTCAGCCTTTCCTTGCAAATCCAATTTTAGAAACAGTTCCGAGTACTCCGCTTCGCAACGTAGAAACGTTATACAAATTGTTAAAAAGACCTGAAATTTCGCTTTTACATATATTCGAGATCGATCCCGAATTAGATTCTGGAAATAATTTTTACCACTCCGAGGCATTTATTGCCCAAGTTGAAATGGAAGTTAAATATGCGGGATACATTGACAGGCTTAACAGACAATCCGAACATGTAGCTCGCATGGAAAATACGTTATTACCTGAAACAATTTCCTATAAAAACCTTAAATTTTTATCAATGGAAGCCCGTGACAAGTTACAAAAACTTCGCCCACGCACGCTTGGTCAGGCGTCCCGTATAGCGGGAATATCCGTTTCAGATATTACAAACCTTATGATACATCTTCGAAAACACTTTACAGGTATTTCCAAATGTTCCACGTGAAACATTCTTCTGACATACCGTCATTATCCGTCAGTGAATCAGATGCTGCTCTTAATTCCGTAGATTCTCAAATTGAGCATTTACGTGAGCTTACAAACTCCGCAGGCATCTCTCTCACTCCTCACGGATTTTCCTTAGTAACTAAATATATTCGCCAGATAATTATCTGTAACCGTAAAGTAAATCTTATATCCCATAGAGACATCTGTAGAATTTCTTCACGTCATATATTTGAATCTCTTCTTCTTACCAAAGCGGTTGACTTCTCGGGCTCAAAACGAATCCTTGACGTCGGCACCGGCGCCGGGCTGCCTGGAATACCGCTAAAAATTTGGAATCCGGATTTAGAGCTTACACTTCTTGAATCCCATAGGAAAAAGGTTATTTTCCTTGATTTAGCTGCCGGTATGCTTGGCTTTAAAAATGTTCGCCCTGTTTGTATTAGGGCTGAAGATGCTTCAACAGACAGTTCCTTAAGATTTTACTTCGACGTAGTTGTTGCCCGTTCCGTCGCCCCGCTTTGCTTACTTCTGAAATTGGCTGAACCTTTTTTAAAAAATGATACCCGTCGAAAAGGAATATGTGTTTTTCCCAAGGGAAGCAAGTTCAAAGAGGAATTAAAAGAAACTGATGCGAAAAAATGGAATATATCCACAGTTGACTTATCACATTATTTAATAAATAAAAATTTCAGCAAACCTTTATTTGTTATAACTGCTTTATTATCAAACACATAGGTATCATTTTGGGTAAGATTGATGTCTGATAACGATGATTCACAGAAACTCTTTGAAGAGTTAAAAACCTTGATTACCGAACAAAGGAATCCGGAAACCGATAGAATCGATACTGCTTCCACCGGTGATATTCTCAGGTTGATAAGCAATGAGGATTCCCTCTTCCACTCCGCAGTTAAAGAGGAATTGTGGGCAATCGAAGATGGTGTCGGTATAATAGTCGATTCCTTTAAAAAGGGGGGGCGTTTATTCTATATCGGAGCAGGCACAAGCGGTCGTCTTGGAGTACTCGACGCTTCAGAATGTCCTCCGACATTTGGAACAGACCCTGAAATGGTTCAGGGTATTATTGCCGGCGGATACGATGCATTAATACGTTCTCAGGAAGGCGCCGAGGATGATGAAAAAAGTAGTATCGCAGAGCTTAAAAAGCGGGGATTTTGCAAGCATGACGTTCTGTGCGGTTTAACCGCAAGTAAACGGACGCCTTATGTAATCTGCGCTTTGAATTATGCGCGCAGTTTAGGTGCAAAGACAATATACATTACCTGTTTACCCCGTAACATGCTCAAAACGAAATCAGACGTTACGATATGTCCTGTTGTCGGTCCCGAAGCCATTATGGGTTCGACCAGAATGAAGTCTGGCACCGCTCAAAAAATGGTCTTGAATATGTTAACTACGGCTTCTTTCATTCGACTCGGCAAAGTATATAAGAATATGATGGTAGATTTACAGATGACAAGCCAGAAACTCGTCGAGCGCTCTAAACGAATAGTTATGATGGTAACCAGCGTTGATTATAAAACCGCAGCAAATACTCTTCATGAAGCTAAGGGAAACGTTAAAACCGCCATTGTCATGATCCTGGGAAACGTATCATTCGATACAGCGGTGCAAGAGCTTGCAAAGGCTGACGGTTTCATACGAACTGCACTGCAAAACTTAGGGATACAAACGGAATGATCTAACCGTTGTAGTACGAATATTTAGTCTGATTAATTCATAGAAAAAATGCTAATATAACGCTTAAATCCTGAAACAGGGGCAAAGCAAAACAACAAAATTATTCCCATTTGAAATTCTATGAACTTAAATCCTGAACAAAAACAAGCAGTTGAGCACACCGATGGTCCGGTAATGGTAATCGCCGGTTCCGGCACCGGGAAAACACGCGTCATTATTCACCGTATTGCCTACCTCATCAATAGCAAAAATGTTTATCCTGAGAATATCCTTGCTCTTACGTTCAGCAAAAAAGCCGCTGAAGAGATGAGAATACGTACGGAAGAGTATTTAAACATCCCGCTTGAAGAAATGCATATTTCAACGTTCCACGCATTCTGTGAATATATATTAAAGGAATACGGCAGCCATATCGGTATTTCCCGTGATTTTAAGGTGCTTGAGGAAATTAACAAAAAAATAATTCTTCGGAACCTGTTTCCCGGCTTAAAGCTGCATTATTACCTTCTCCGCTATGATCCGACGGCAACCATTGAAGAGTTCAACCGGTTTATATCACGGGCAAAGGA
>LJUD01000141.1 GCA_001304035.1 bacterium SM23_31
AGCCCGCCGGTTAGCTGCAGAACGCGGTGTAGTAGTAACGGGCAGCGAGATAGTCGGCATGGTGCCGTACCCTGCTTTATTAGAAACGGGAAAATACTACTTAAAAAAACAGGGACGCTCGGCAGGCGTGCCGGTTCGTGATATTTTAGAGACAGCTGTTCAATCATTGGGACTTCGAGACGTAGCCGACTTTAAAATCGAGGAGCGTGTACTCGGTCTGCCCAGGAATACTGATTCCGCACTTGTGGAAATGAAAGTAACCGATTTCGTAGACGAAGTTTCCAGGGAATCCCCGGCGCCTGGCGGAGGCTCGATAGCCGCATTAGCGGGTGCATTGGGGGCATCGCTTGCCTCGATGGTGAGCAACCTGACCGCAAACAAACCAGGAAGCGGCGAGATTGATGCCGTATTGAATGAAGCTGCCGAAAAACTGCAGGAAATCAAATTTGCACTGATCAAGGGAGTAGATGATGATGCCAACGCATTTAATTCATATATGGAAGCACGCCGGCTGCCTCAGAAAACGGAAGAAGAGAAGAAAGCACGGTACGAAGCCATGCAGAACGGTCTGAAACAGGCGGTCTTCGTTCCTTTGAACACGGCAAAATTGAGCCTTAAAGCGATCGAAATTGCGGAAACAGTAGTGAAATACGGCAATCCAAATTCAATTTCCGATGCCGGTGTAGGTGCGCAGGCTGCATTTGCCGGTGTAAAAGGCGGTATCTATAATGTACTTATAAACCTCAGAGATATTGAAGACGACCGGTTCAACAATGACATGAGACAGCAGTGTGAGGCTCTGGAAAAAGAAGCCCGGAAAAGATTGGACAAGATTGATAAGCAGGTCGAAGGGATGATAAAGTAGGTAAAAACTACCCGCAAATCCCGATGCGGCGGGTGAGATGATTGAGGGCGCCGCATGAAAAAGGGCGTTATTAATAACGCCCCTCTGGGATGTAAATCGTAATTTTAAATTTTGCCAGTTAAAATGAATTCGGAATTATCTACAAATCATGCTGCTAAAAATTAAAGACGCCGGATCTCATGCAGGAGCGATTGAAACTTACCCTGCTTAGCTTTAATTTTTTTAACACTCATCTTCCGACTCACGCAAATAAGCCTTGAATATATCTTTCCATGTAACGATTCCTTCAATATTGCCTTCAGGTGAAGTAACCGGAAGACAGGATACATTTTTTTCCAGCATTAAACGTGCGGCATATTTAATACGAAATTCTTTGTCCACCGTTACAGGCTTTATACTCATAATCTGATGAGCTTTCTTGTTTAGAAGCGCAATATCCTGCCGGCGTTCCAAAGTCCTGCCAATGAAAGGGCTAAGAGCTTTAAAAAGATCGTGATCGGATATTACTCCAACGAGTTTTCCGTTTTCTACAACAAGGAGATGGTGAAATCCGACATTTTCAAAAATCTCCTGAATTATCTTGAGAGAATCATCCGATTCGACGGTCACCACTTTACGGGTCATTATCGACTCGACGGTCATATATTACCTCAACTAATATTAATCTATGTAATCGAACTGTTTTTTCAGACAGCTTTTTGCCTGTATTACACGTATAAAATATAATTTTCATTTTTTTAAAAGTCAACAACAGGTTTGTCTCCGGTTAAAAGCCGGGCTTGTTATAAGAATACAGTATACCAAAACCTTGGTAAATTTTTATATAGATATTGAATCCCGTCAGGTGGTGCGGGCGCTTTATTCGAATACTTGCAAACTATTATCTAAAAACAAAATTCTGCGCAAAAAATGATATTTTTTTGCAATTTTACTTGACTTAAATAATGAACATATGTATATTAAATATACACATGAACCCTATTTTTGAATGCGATGCGTATAATATTACACATTGATGCAGACGCCTTTTTTGCTTCCATAGAGCAGGGATTTAATCCGTTTCTGGCGAGTAGACCGGTGATTGTCGGTGGACTTCCTCATCAGCGCGGCTGTGTTCACAGTGCGAGCTACGAGGCGCGGCGGAAAGGCGTGGCAGTCGGCATGCCGCTGAGGCAGGCTTCGGAACTCTGCCCGGAGGCATTTTTCATAAAGGGGGATTATCGCCACTACAGGGCGGCAGGACTGGAAATAGAAAACATACTTCGCAGTTTTTCACCGGATGTTGAGATTGCATCACTCGACGATGCCTACGTATATTTAACCAATATCATGGGTCACTTCCGTTCCCCCGTCGATGCGGCAGTTGCCATTCAGAAGCGCATTCTCGAACGGGTAAATCTCACGGTCTCAATCGGTATTGCGTCATCAAAATTAATTGCACGAATCGCTTCAGGATTGAATAAACCTGCCGGCATAACGCATGTACCCCACGGAATGGAGCGCGAATTTCTTGCAGAGCTGCCGCTCCGGCTTCTCCGCGGGATCGGGCGGAAAACCGAGCAAATATTTCATGAACTCGGTATTACAACAATCGGACAAATCACCAAGCTGCCGAAATCAACCGCTATACAGCTCCTTGGTAATGCTGCCGGCGAAACAATCTGGCATTATGCGCAGGGATGCGATGCACGTCCGGTAAAATCAAAAGGCATTACGAAGCAGATAAGCAGGGAAACATCCTTTGAAGAGGATACTGATGATGAAAATTTGATTCATGGGACGCTCCGCTATCTATCCGAGCGAATTGCCGACAAACTGCGAAAAGAGGAATGGACAGCCAGGCAGGTACACATTAAAGTGTATTATGCCGATGGGCGTTCGGCGCGGAAGTCAAAAACATTACAAAAACGGACAAACGATGGAAAGACTTTTGCGGAGCATGTAACCCAAATCTATACGGGCTTCCCTCAAAGACGTACCGGGATTAAATTAGTCGGCATAACCGTGACAGGTATAGAATACCGGGACAGGCAGCGATCAATCTTTGATGAGATCGGGCGCCATGATGAATTAAACCGGAGCATTGACGACGTGCGGCGGAGGTTCGGGTTTACAACATTGTCTGCAGGAAGTACATTAATCCTGCATAACTACTATCGAATGGAAAAACATGGATACATCCTTCATACACCTTCATTGTCACAGTAATTTTTCTCTGCTTAACGGAACTGCATCTATTGATGCCCTTTTAGAACAGGCGGTGCGGTTCGCCATGCCCGCACTTGCACTTACCGATTGCAACACGGTAAGCGGCAGTGTAGAATTCTATGAAAAAGCAAGGCTGCGGGGCATTAAACCAATAACCGGCGCTGAAATCACCATGAGTGACGGGAGTATTGTTGTGCTGCTGGTAAAAAATGCCGAGGGATACCATAATCTCTGCCGGCTTCTCACAACAGTGAACCTTCGCGAGGGGCACGGGCGTTTTTTTTGCAAAACCGGTGACCTCATTCACTACAAAAAGGGGCTTGTACTGCTCTCAGGGGGTAAACGGGGGCGCATTTCACAACTTGCGCTGCAGAGAAAAACCGAAGATGCGGCTAAGCTCTGCAGGCTCTATCGTGAGACATTCGGCAAGGATTTTTATATTGAAATGACACACTATGACGGCGATGACGCACTCTTGAACTGCAGGCTCGCTGATTTGTCGCGGGTTACCCGCGTTCCACTGGTTGCCTCCAACGACGTATTTCTTATTGAACCCGGTGACCAGCCTGTACGGGCTGTACTGCGTGCAATAGGAAAACTTACTACGGTAAACCGGCTTGCCGATTTGGGTTCCGAACGGCAGTATTTTATGCCGTCTGAAGATATGAAAAAGCTCTTCAACCGCTACCCGGAAGCGGTCAAAAACACGGTTATTATCGCAGATAAATGCCGGTTTGATTATTCCTTAGGGCGTCCTGTTTTCCCTAAATTAGAACTGCCCGAAGGTGAAACCGGCTATTCTATGCTATGGAAAACGGCGTTCGACGGCTTAAAAATGCGCTACAAACCGCTGCAAAACATGATGATAAACCGGCTCAAATATGAGCTTGATATTATACACAGTAAAGGCTTTTCAGAATATTTTCTGATTGCGAAAGATATTGTCGACTACTGCCGGTCGAGAGGCATTCCCTGTGTCGGCAGGGGCTCAGCCGCAGACAGTCTCGTTTCATACGTGCTCGGTATCACACAGGCAGACCCCATCAAGTATGATCTCTATTTTGAGCGGTTTCTGAATCCCGAGCGCAGTGAACCTCCGGATATCGACATCGATATCTGCTGGAAACGGCGCGACGAAGTATTGAGCTATCTCTACAATAAATACGGCAGCGACAAAACGGCAATTATATGTACGTTTAATACTTTTCAATTACGCTCTGCAGTCGGCGATGCCGGCAAGGCGTTCGGTCTTCCGGAAGATGAAGTGCGCCGGCTCACAAAAAGCCTCCCCCACCGGTCGGTAGGTTATCTCGAAAATGCGGTTAAAAATATCCCGGAATGCCGCAACCATCCTGTTACTGCGGAAATGTACAAAAAAATTGTCGACATCAGCCGGAGAATTGCCGGATTCCCACGCCATCTTTCCGTTCATCCCGGGGGTGTTATCATAGCGCCGGATGACATTACACGGTATACCGCACTTGAGGTATCGGGAAAAGGACTCATAATCTCACAGCATGACATGGAGTCCATTGAAAAGCTCGGACTGGTAAAGATGGACGTCCTGGGAGTCCGCGGTTTGAGCGTTATCGCCGACTGCGCCAATGACATTACATCCAAAACGGAAAACGGGGACCTGCCCGGTAGGGGCGTCCGGCTGAACGCCCAATCAAAAGTAGCAGGATTGACATATCCGGATTGTATCCCTGAGAACGACAAAGATACCATGCAGATGATAATGAAAGGAGAAACGGTCGGCTGTTTTCAGATCGAGAGCCCGGCAATGCGCGGACTGTTAAAAAAAATGCAGGTGCAGTCGTTAAAAGACATTATCGACGCCGTTGCGGTCATACGCCCCGGACCGTCAGAGGGCGGTATGAAAGACGCATTCATACGGCGCCGTGCAGGAGTGGAGAAAGTTACATACCCACACCCGCTGCTGGAGCCGGTTCTCAAAGAGACGTACGGCGTAGTTGTATACCAGGAGCAGGTTCTCAAGATTGCGAGCGTGATTGCAGGTTTTTCGTACGGTGAAGCTGATGTGCTCCGCCGTGCAATGACAAAATCGCGCACAACGGAAACCATAAAACCGGTCAGGGATAAATTCATTAAAGGGGCGGAAAATAACGGCGTTTCTGAGAAATCAGCACAGGAAATCTGGAAATTCCTGGAAAGTTTTGTCGGATACGGATTTAACAAAGCTCACAGTGCAACATACGGAATTCTTGCCTACCAATCTGCATATCTCAAGCGGCATTATCCTGTGCCGTTCATGACAGCGGTTTTGAACAACGGCGGCGGTTTCTATTCAATTTGTGCGTATATCGAGGAGGCGCGCCGAATGAGTATTACCATCGAGCCGCCGGATGTCAATAAAGCGGAGTACCGGTTTACAAACTGCTCCGGTACTATAATTTCCGGGTTGTATCCGGTTTATGGATTGACCCGCCGGAGCATCGAACGCATCACATCGGAGCGTAAAAGAGAACCGTTTCATGATTTATTTGATTTTCTTAACCGCTCTGCTGTGAACGAGAAAGAAGCCGCCGGTCTTGCAAAGTGCGGTGCGCTGCGAACACTTCATACAAGCGAACCGGAAGCTTTAACGCTGATCAAAGTTTACTTCCGCAACGGCAGAAAATCGCACGTAACCCGCCGCTTAACGGAGAATCTCTCACTGCCTCCGTACACGCTTACGCAGCGGGTAATCGCCGAACTGGAGACGCTCCGGTTTGCCGTGTCCGCACACCCGCTGAGCCTTTTTTCGGAAATCGAATTCGATACTTCAATCGTCCTTTCAACCGCTCTTGAGAAGTACAAAAATAAAGATGTCGTAGTCGCCGGCTGGATGGTAACCTCGCGGCGCGCTCCCACCGGCAGCGGCAGATACATAAAATTTGCAACTTTAGAGGATAAGACCGGGCTCATGGAAGTTGTTCTGTTTCCCGATATGTACGAAAAATACGGAAAAGTGTTCAAAGGCTACGGACCTTTTCGGATACGCGGCAAAGTCCAGTCGAGGGTCCCCGGCGAGGCGAACGTAATCGCGGACTCGGTATATAAAATACGGCCCAAAAACCTTAATAAATCGGATCACAAAATCCTCGACAAAGACCTCGAAGACTCCATGTTCTTCGACGCAGCGTGAGAAAATATTAAAACTGTTTTTAAAGCAATGAACACAACCATGGCTTAAGTCAAAAAAATTTATTTTATGTTGCAACTATGTCAACTTGTAATTATATTTCTGCTGTAAAATAATTAAAAAATACAAATGAAAACCTCGCACAAAATAGTCACCGGTGATTCAAGAAATATGACAGAAGTTGCGGGTGAATCCGTGCATCTGGTAATAACTTCTCCACCCTATTGGCAGCTTAAAGATTATGGTAATGGAGACCAAATAGGTTTTAATGATTCTTATGAAGAGTATATAAACAACTTAAATTTAGTATGGAATGAATGTCAAAGGGTTTTACATAAAGGCTGCCGCTTATGTGTAAATATCGGCGACCAATTTGCCCGTTCAGTCTATTATGGCAGATACAAAGTAATTCCTATTCGCACGGAGATTATAAAATTTTGTGAAAGTACCGGGTTCGATTATATGGGAGCGATAATCTGGCAGAAAGTAACGACAACAAACACCACCGGCGGCGCCACTGTTATGGGTTCTTTTCCCTATCCCAGAAATGGAATTCTTAAATTAGATTATGAGTTTATATTAATTTTTAAGAAGTACGGCAAGCCTCCCGCAGTATCAAAAGAAATAAAAGAAAAATCGAAATTAACTAAAGAAGAATGGAATAAATACTTCACGGGTCATTGGAATTTTTCCGGTGAAAAACAAGACAAGCACCTTGCAATGTTTCCCGAAGAACTGCCAAAACGCCTGATCAAAATGTTTAGTTTTGTTGGAGATACTGTTCTTGACCCGTTTTTGGGGAGCGGAACAACCACATTAGCCGCAAGAAACTTGCTCAGGAACTCGATTGGTTATGAAATGAATGAAGATTTCTTGCCTGTTATAAAGGAGAAACTCAAGGCTTCTCAAAGTAGTATTTTTCAGAATGCTGAATACGAATTTGTAAATCAGCAAAAATCATCTGTTGAATTCAATATGAAATCTCAATCCCTCCCATATATTTTCAAAGACCCGATAAAATTTGACAAAAAAATAGACCCTAAAAAATTACAGTTTGGATCGAAAATCGATAATACTCATTTAAAAAGAAAATATTAATCCCCCATTCAACATATAAAGCCTGTAAAGCGCAAGGCTGCGTTTGAAAATTTCATTTTTTAAGCTAAATACTTATAATCCATAAAAATATATAATTTATGTTGCTTTCTAAAATTCTATATCGTATATTCATATACTTTTTCAAGCTTTTTTGTTTTAGTTGTTAAGTACTCGAATTTACAATATTAACATCAAAATATATCGTGGAGAATAATGTAAGATTATTCAACACGATTTTTTTTGAATTAAGCTGAAAAAAAGAGGTACGCAACTGATAAATTTATATAAGGATTGGTTCAATGGAAAAAGGAACAGTAAAATGGTTCAACGGCTCCAAGGGCTATGGTTTTATCGCCAGAGAAGAAGGTGACGATGTATTTGTCCATTACAACTCTATTGAAGGCGATGGTTACAAATCGTTGGACGAAGGCGATCAAGTTCAGTTTGAAATAGGACAAGGACCTAAAGGCTTGCAGGCAACCAATGTCTCTAGAATATAATTCTTAGACTTGTCGTGACATAACCCCGGCTGATTTCGGCTGGGGTTTTTTATTTCAATGAGCTGCGTTGTAAAGCTGCCGAAAATGATTTCCAATCAGTATAGATAACAATCCCGGGTACTCGGGATAATTTTATTTGAATGTGTAGCGAGGAGCTCACCGGCGGGAAAGCGCAGCAGCGATTTCCCATCCGCGGGCAGCGAGTTCAAATACAATAGAACGATTTGAAACGGATATATTGACTCAACGTGAAAATGATATTACGTGCTGAGTTCACCTACATTTTGAAGCGGAGAGGAAAAATGTCAGGTGGAGTGATTTGTTATGCGGCTATTCATTCGGAAAAAGAAACGATAGGGTCTTTAGAATTTATTTTATTTTCAATTTTCGTTTTAATATCTTCTAAATCCAATAATAAATCACTTTCAACAGAAAAGGAAAATAGTAAATCTATCCATCTAGTTGAGTAAACGGTAGGACTACCAATTTTATATTTATTTCGAGAATTACTGTAATCCAAGTTGTAAACAAAAAACAAGAAAGTTTCAGTAGTGTAATTTGAAATTTCTTTATATCGAATTCTAAATTTCCTAATAAATTTTTCCCAAAGTTCATCTTGGATTACAGCACAATATGGTCTTTTCCAATCATCAAATAATTGACCTTTAAAAATAAATTGTGGCAAAAATCCTTTAAATGAAGCAAGAGTATTAAGACCAAAACTATAATGTGAGGATAAATTTCCCCTTAATAAATCTTCGATTCCATTTTTGAATTTTCCCGTTCCAGTAGTAGCATCAGTTTGAATTTCAATACCACAAAAATCTTTTATGTTTGATCTATCAACTAAAATCCAATCTAAATTACCATAATGGAAAGAATCGCCTTCTGAAGTTCTGACATTCACACCAAGTTCATCATAACAATCTATTGTGTTACCATTTTGCCAAATAAATTCTTTGATTTCTTTTAATATTCGATAATTGTTTTCGTAGAATCTACGGGGACAAATGATCCTTTTATTATCGCCAACTTTAGCGCTACAATTCCCATATCTTAAAGAACCACGGTTTGGCTTGTCACATTTTTCAACTCGGTTATCAAACGGACAAAGGTAGTTGTTGTTGCGAAATCTATCGATTGCATTTTGACTTTCGAACGGTTCACCAAATGCTTCTAATTGTATATTTGCCATAGTTTTATTACTTCTCTAAAATTACAATATCTTCAGGTAATGGCATATCGTGTCCAGTGCTGCGACGAATTCTAAATGATTCTTTTCTGCAATTTTTGTATCCTATTTCTTCTGCCAACTCGATTAAAATATCACAAACAGGAATAAATACACCTTTAATAGTTTGATCACCGACCACAAGTAAAAAATGAGAATCCGTTTTCATTAAAGGAAAAAATTCTTTTATACATAAATACATATCACCAAAATATTCCCTAACCATTCTAGGATAATCAAATCCCCAGTTTTTATCTTTGGTCTGTTCATATATTTTAGAAGATATACTTTTTACTGAATTAAATTTGTCGATGAATATTTCTGAATTACTTTCTTTGAAAATTAATTTAGTGCTTCCTTTTGCCATCCTTCTTTTAATTTTTTGGATGTCATTCATACTTTCAACAAAATCCAAAAGGTATAATTCTAATCTGGTCTGTCTCGTATATTCCAAATCGTTAGGATATGGTGGCGATGTAATAATAAAGTCAATTGAATTTTCTTTTAAATGGCTTTGAGCATTTAGGCAAGTATCCATTATTGTTGTTGTTTTACCATAATGATTATGAATTTGAATTGCTTTTAAATCATCGTGCATCTGAATTATTTTATCGGTAAATAAATTCCAAAATTCTTCCTTTTCCCTAAATGGATAAAAAGTAGTTCCAGGACAAAGTGAAACATACGAAGCCTCAAAGCAAGATTTTGACATTGCTAACAAAAACAAATCACGAATATTTTTATCGTTTATTTCAGAAATAATACTTTTTAATAACGAAACTTCTTGTTGTAATCTAGGACTTAACCACTGGTTTAATTCTTTTTTCGGCATTGTTTGTAAGAAACCATTTTGAAAAGAATTATCTGTAAGTGTCTTAACTTTTTTCAAAAATTTATCACTCACTTTTCCTATTGTTTCGTTCAAAGTTGAAATATTAATAGACCAAGTAGTTTTTACTTTTGAAACAATAGTCATTAGAGGGTTTGTATCAAATCCGATAGCATCAAGATGAAACATATTTGCTGTAACCATCGTGGTGCCGCTTCCACAAAAAGGATCAACTACTATTGATCCGTTTTTCAAATTATATTCTATAAATTTTTCTTCTATCAGTGAATAAGGAAAATCTTCTAAATAATCATACCATTTATGTATAACACCGAATCGATTAAGGTCACTGATACTTTTGGTTTTTGGGAATAACTTAAGTTGGGTTGATTTTTTATTAATATGGTCGAAAATCTTTGATGAGTATACTTTACCGTTGTAGTCAAACTTTTTTATGACTTTTTGGAAAAAATCAAACCTTTCTTCTGGAACAAAAAATCCATTTTCTATGGAACCAATAATAAAGTTTTTATTTACCAGAGATTCAATTGCATTATTTAATATTTTACTTTGAGGTGGATAATCTGAAATCTGGGATAGTAAACTTATATCAGTTGATTTATTCCTGCTAATATCCAAATAAATTTGCTGGAGAATTTGGGCTTGTAAAAAGGGCAACCCTGATGGTGTGTATTTCTTTTTTTGTAGTAATGCCATTATTTTATCTTATTTCACTATTGTATTTTACTATTAAATAACTTACTCAAAAACTTCAGATTATTCTATTATCACATAAAGCCGCACAAGGTCAAGTATTTTTTTTCCTGTAAAAACATTTTTGTTCTTCAAGCGACTTTAACAGTTTTAGATGTTGGCTCAGGATCTATCGGTTTAAATAATTGTTTTCT
>LJUD01000142.1 GCA_001304035.1 bacterium SM23_31
CTATATAGTCCGGAACATGATCGATATTACATTGGATCTACACGTGATTTAGAAAAACGCTTAAAGGCTCATCATAACGGCAAGGTTCGCAGTACCAAAACTTATCGTCCCTGGAAACTTGTATATTCCGAACATTTCGAAACGTACACCGAAGCACGTAAACGTGAAATTTTCTTAAAAACCGGCGCTGGACGCAAGTGGATTAAAGAGGATATTAAAAAGTACGTCTAAAATCAAATCTTTTTTCTCTCGATTATCCCGATAATTCCGGGTAAAATAATTACGGTGGTCAAAAAGCAGGTTCCCACTCCTATAGCGAGCGATATTCCGAACGATGCCCAGCCGCGAAAGATCGAAAATCCCAATGATCCGAAAGCGAACATTGTTGTCAATGATGTAAGAAAAATCGCTTTCCCAGTGCTGGAAAACACCGTTCTGATTTTTCCTGTCCCTTCATTCAGCCAGCGATGAATGACGTGTACTCCGTCATCAATACCGATACCGATAATCAGTGGAAGACCCATCAGGCTCATCATGTTAAACTGCATATTGAACAGACGCATCGCTCCCACCATCCAGAAAACACCACACGCCAGCGGAATCATTGCCATTAACGCATGCCGGGGATTTCGAAAATCCAGCCATAATAGTAAAAAGACAATAAACAGGGTCAAGAGTATTGCATTCCGTCCGTCACGGGCAAAAATTCTCACCAGAGCGACCGTTAATGAAGGAGAACCTGTCGCTTTTTCAGTTACCCGATCCATATCGTCAACAAACCGGTCGAGCAGTTCTTTATGTTCCCATAAATTTCCTGCCGGATACACAGTTACTATAAACCGGTTTCTTGATCTGTTACTGTAACGGTCCAGAATAGTTATTGGAAGCTCTTCCAGTTCTATCTGTTCAATAGAACTCATTTTAATGACAGCATCTTTAAAATAGCGGCCGAAATTTTGCTGAAATTCAGAAAGCCCTTTTTGCGCTTTTAACACATCGGATTCAATCAATTCTCTCAGGTCCCGGATAATATTTCCTGAATCCGGGTTGTCGGGATCTCCAACAATCTCCTTGCATTTATTGTCCACTTTATCCTGACCGCCAAGAAAAGCCATATCCTGCATTTCCATAATATTCATTTCCAGACGGTCTATCTCGTTATTAATCGTGTTTAATTCTGCCGGACTTACCGTGCGTTTTACCGGGGTGGATTGTATTTTTCTCCGTACATCCTGAATGTGGGGAATCCGTTTGTTCTGTTCTTCCGGGGAAGGCAGATACAATGAAATATCATCCGTGAGAGCCACCGAGCTCAATTCGCGGCACTGTTTTGAGAATTCACGGGATTCTTCAACATTATCAGCCAGAATCAGCCCGTATTCAATGTTTAAGTCAAATTTTTCAAGAACTGTATCCATTAGAGCGATCGATGTGAGTCCCTCTGGTTCCAGATTCATGTAATTGTGATCATAAGTGATTTTAAGCGCCGACCAGACGAGTACTATAGTTACAATGCAGGAGGCTATAATTGTAAAAACATATCTTTTGCTGAGCGTTTCTCCTACCCTGCCAAGAAATTGAAAAGAAATGTCCCGCTGAACAAATCTCTTTTTTCCTATTTTAGCTTCGCGTTTTCTATCTACAATCCGTTCTCTCAGTACAAGCATGACCGGTAAAAAAAACATGGTAGCCAAAAGGATCGAAATCAGACCAATTCCTATGACGATTCCCAGTTCCCGCATTCCGCGTGCCTGGCTGATAATGAGAGATAAAAATGCACATGCCGTTGTTGCCGCACCGGTAATAATGCCCTTTCCGCTTTTTAAATATGTATTCTCCAGAGCGTCAAGTATACTCTCTCCGGCTGCCCGCCGTTCTGTGAAACCTGAAATCAGATGTATGGCGAAATCAATTCCAAGCCCGAGTATAATGACCGACATCATTGACGTTACCATATTTAGCTGACCGACAGCTATCCATGACGCACCCAGTGCCCATACAACACCGACAATAAGCGTTAGTAATGCCAGAAACGGCGACACCCACATCCTGAATGACAACATTAGCAGTATTAAAATGACAATAAGAGCAATAAGTGTAGACGAGCCTATTGCTTCTTTACTATACGTTTCTTCATCATGTTCCCGGGCAATTGATCCACTGATTCCAGCCGTAATATCCGGATACTTTTTCAACTGTTCGTCAACCAGCTCCTGGACTGATACTGCGGCAATATTAAGGAGGTCCCTGTCCATAATGGTAAAGTTTGGGATTGCGATCATGACGAGCGCTTTTTTATCATAAGACAGCATATACGGTTCGCCAAACAGAAGTTTATCTGCTGCTCTCTGTATTTCTTCTTCCGGGATATTCTCCCTCCGCACAACACTCTGTACTGAAAAAACAAGATTTTGTATTCCGTCTAGAAATGCCCATGCCCCGTCCTCTTTTTCGCGTGTTGAAATTGATTCTTCCTGTCCAACGTACTCTTTTTCCATTGAGTTGTTATAGTTTGTTAACAGTCCCGATAAATTCGGGTCCATGAATACATCTTTAATATTTTTCAGATCATCTTCTTTAACCAGCATTAACATATGGTTCTTTAAAAAACCTATTTCCGCCTTATAATCGACGTGTTGAAACAATTTCCTGTCTATTCGGGATTGCAGTGCATTTATTTCGGATTCGAGCTCTGTTATTTCCAGCTCATCATCCCCATTCGATCGTAATTTCTCTATTCTTTCCTGAAGATTGTCTATCTCTTCCTTATTCGACTCATTTTGACTGTTATCCCGTAGTTCCAAAATATGTGGAGCAAGCTCGTCGGCGAACTCTTTGATCCTTTCTTCATGACCCTGTACCACAACAGTAAGATTGGTGGCTGTAGCAAATTCATCAATTATTTTATTAAACTGAATAACTTTGCTGTCACCTTCCGGAAGCAGGTCCGATGTCTGCATGGTAATGCTTAATCGGGATGCTAATCCGCCCAGTATAACAGTCGCAATTATAACCATCAGCAGCACTCTCCACGGATGGGCAGCATGCCAGTGCGCTAATTTCTTCAATATGGTTTCTCTCACTAAATATTCTCCGCTGTAATTCACATTTTTTTAGACAGGATAACAGGATAAAAAAGAATTGTTTTAAATTTACTATGCTCCGGTTTATCATGTTTATCCTGTAAATCCTGTCTAAAATAGTATTTAAAGATTAGCATTAATTAAAAATAGATCCGAGCCCGAAGTAGTCCTCCATTTCCCGTATTTTTGGCAAAAACTTTTCCTTCTCTGCCAAAATTAAAATTCAGATAAGCCATAATGTCCACATTTACCGAGAAACTATAGTTAAAAGTAGGAACTAAAGCCAGGCTGTTGTCGGAAATACTATAGATGCTTGAAAGGCCCATGCTTAAAAAATCCGTAGCCGGGTGCTGGATAAAGCTGTAGATTTGATCGCGGGATATTGCTTTTTGTTCTGCAGCAAACTGCCGCATCCAATCATTGATATTGTATTGTTCAAAATCTGTCTTTCCTAACGTATTCCGGTAAAATTCCACCATTATATATGTTTGAAAATCAAACGTATAATCAGTACCGACCACGAGTTCATGGAAATCTTTTGAATTCTCCATTTTGTTATATCCGTATTCTGCCCAAACTCCTAATCCTAAAAGCTCGCCGGCAGTGCTTGCTCCCAAGAGCCGCCGTTTTTCGGGCAATTCCGGGAAAGCCGTATCTGTCGTGTCAAGTTGTGTATAATCATGAAACCGCCAGAGTTTTTCGATTGCGATAAGAGAATAATCAAAATGTGAAATCCGCCCCTTGAACCGGAATAATTTGGCGGAATTTCTCCATGTATCCTCCGGCGAATAGAGCGCTGTAAGCGTGTATATGGAACCCAGCGGCACATCCATTCGCACAGCATTATGACCAGGCTGCTCATACGTCGGGTCGAGGACATCTTTTATATTAAAAACATCCATCGGATTCCAGACATAACCTGTGCCCAATGAAATTTGTTGTTTCCCTACTGTCAGGTCTAAATTTTCAAAAGTTAGTCTTATATATGCATTATCGAGAAAATTTCTATCGGAAAATGGAATTACGTAATATGATTCCATGTCTTGAGAGACTTTAGAAGTTATGCCGGAAGATAAAAAATCCAGTACATTCCATTCGGTTTTGCCGTGATATGTGATATAATCAAAATTTGCCGCAAACGTAACGTTTTCATAGAAACCGGATTTTATATCCACCCGCAGCTTATTAGAATAAAGCTGGTTGAAATCGCTTTTGATTTTTGCACCCATTATTTGCGATTCGAAATATCCGAATAACTCCACCTCCTCCTGTGCCATAAGAGGAGATACGTAAAAAGAAAGAAATAGCAGTAGAGAAATCCATTTTTTCATTTTTTAAGACCCCTTTCCGTAAACATCTCATCATCCAACGGGATATTATATTTTACTTCAAGAAGTTCTATTTCCGTTTGCGTGTTGTCATTTTTGTTATACATAACTACTTTCATTGCGGTCGGAATATTATCGATAGTACGAATATCACTTTGGACCAATCTTTTTTCAGACAGGTCAGGATCATCTTCGTCATAATAATCGATAACTATGGGGACAAAATTCTCTTTAATGATCCACATGATTAATCTTGAATAAGAGATGTCGACATTCGGTTTGCGGGTCAGTTCAAGCTTATAACAATCATGATCCTCCATTTTTTCGTCTTCAAGCCTTTTCGGACTGAAATCCGTGATAAACACGTCTCCGCCCCCCATATCTTCATAGGAAAAATCACTTCCCTGCATTTTCTGTTTTTTGGCATGTGTGGCAAGCTTTCGAACCCGCTGCGTGCGTGGAAAGTACATCCAAATATCATCGGCATGATTCAGCATCAACGTCGCCTGGTCCTTGACACGACTTGGCTCCAGATAACGTACAAGATTTTTCTCACCTTTGTCTTTGCTCCACGATTCATATACAAATGTTCGATTACTGCCGGAGGTGGTTACAATAGTCATCATTGCCTTTCCGTAACTTGTTTGAGGATTGAACAATTCATTTACTTTTTGAATGATGTCTTCACCCGATAGCTGTTGGCTGAATGAAACCGTTGCCAATAGCAAAATAACCAACCATGATATTATTATGCTTTTCATTGAATATCCTCCGATCATTGTTTTTAAACTTTTTTAATGCTCATTTATTGCACTCTAAAGATTCAATGTTCTCAAATAAACACGATATAAGTGAAATCCGTTCCTATAATATATCCTTTTGAAAGTAGAGGCGGTTAAAACTTCATCATGTAAAATAAAAAACCCATATTTCATTCCCGGTCAATTATTTTTACCGAGCAGTTATGACTGACTGTCAGTCATATAGTTAACAAAAAAATATTCCTTTGCATGGGGACATACTAAAATTGCAGTTCGAATTTATAGTCTTTTACTCTAAGCACTCTACTCATGCATAATTCGATAGTGATACGCATTCTCTCACGCCGCCTGGAATTGGCTGTAATAATGTCAGCCTGATGCAACATATAAACTAAGCTTGCAACTAAAAACTCTGCGGTTTCAGTAGGACACGAAACATCAAAGCGTCCTTCTGCCATTCCGGCTGCTATCACTCCGGTCAGAATGGGAATAAGTCTTGCTGTAATCATTTTACCTACTTTATCATACAGGAAAATGTTACTTTCCTGATGCATATATGCTTGAACTTCATCCTTATCGGTGCCATAGCGAAAAAGAATATTTATTATTTCGTTGAGCCGTTCTGCTGCTTCAACATTTTTTATGCCGGCTATGTTTAGCAGTTTATTCATTAATACCGAGATGTTTTTTTCTACCACAGCTTCTAAAATGTCGCTTTTCGAGAAGAAATGGTAATAAAACGTCCCCTGTGCAACATTGATTCCCTTAACAATATCGCTGACAGACGTTTTTTCGTATCCCTTTTTTAGAAAAAGACGCTCGGCAGAATCAATCAACTCCTGTTTTCGTTTTTCCGGGTCTTTTGTAACACGTACCATTTAATAGCTCCTGTTTTATTAATGACTGACTGTCAGTCATATATTAAAAATTTATATTTTGATTGTCAAGTATCTTTTTCAAAAAAATCAAATTAGATTTTAAAATTTTTTAAAATGATGAGATTTTACCCATGTTTTAAAAAATGTTAGCTTCCCAACCGGACGAAAACATTTTACAAAATGAGGCAAAATTTCAAGTTTTTATTCTTTTCAAATGAAATACCGGCTATCCCGAAGGAAAAGCTTACGCCAAAGAGATGGCATTTAGCCAATGCCATAAAATACAACATGTTACGCACGGTTAGGAGCTGCATAATTTAGTGTTTCTGCAATTTATTAATACACAGAATGTTAAGAGTTTTGTAAAATCCTATAATATTGGAAATCAGAAAAAATTTGCAAGAACTTAAAATAAGAACCCAAAAAAACTTGGAAAACAGAAATTTTTGTGTTATTTTTCAATATCATAAATTTCAATGAACCTTTAAAATGATTAATAACATAAAAAGCGGGACCGATGAAACGCACCTATCAACCGAGCAATAGAAAAAGACGGAATAAACACGGCTACCGTTCTCGAATGCATACAAAGAACGGCAGAAAGATAATAAGCAATAGACGAAGAAAAGGCAGAAACCGTTTGACCGTAAGTGACAAATAATGTGTTGAAAATTAACACACTTAAGCGGCGTGAACGCTTAAAAAGCTCAGTTAGGATAAAAGCGATTCTTCAAAACGGCAGACGGCTGAAAGGCAAGTGTTTATCGCTGTATTTTGCGCCTGCAGAAAACACAGCTTTTGCAGTATTGGTAACAAAAAAAGTCGGCAGCGCCGTACAACGTAATAAAACAAAACGGTGGATAAGAGAAATTTATCGACAGGAAAGACAAAATATCTTATTTCCATGTGAACTTTTATTATTGGTTGATAAACACTGCTCGACTTTAAATTTTAATGAACTGAAGACTGACATAATATATTTACTATCAAAACTGAATAAGAAAAACCCATGAAAACAGCAATAATCATCCTTATCAGGGTATATCAGGCAGTTATTTCTCCGTCGCTGCCATCCGTGTGCCGTTTTAAGCCTTCGTGTTCTGAGTATGCACTTGAAGCAGTCCAAAAATATGGTGCATTAAAAGGCAGTTATATGGCTTTGCGACGATTACTGCGATGTCATCCTTTTTCAAAGAAACACGGGTGGGATCCGGTATAAAAATTATTGGATGAAACATGGACCGTAAAGCTGTATTAGCACTCATATTGGTTTTCATAATCCTGGTGTTGTGGGAACCTTATTCAAAATGGGTATCCCCGCCTTCTGAAACGAAGGAGACAACACAGGAACCTTCAGGGCGTGCGCCAGCGATCACCGAACAGGCGAAAACCGAAGAAAGACA
>LJUD01000143.1 GCA_001304035.1 bacterium SM23_31
GATAAAATATAAAAAACACTTGCAAAAACATAATTTGTTTTGTACTATTCAATTAGTACCATAAAAAATTTCATAACGAAGAACAATTAAAGACATTTATTTATGTGCATTATTTTCAGGGAGGGTAATGACATGAAACATTTATCTATTTCAGTAATTATATTTCTATTATTTTTCGGTTTGGCATCTGAATACTATGCCCAGGTGATTAAACCGGAGGATTTACTCACCCTTGAATTAACGTTCGGCAGTGAGATATACGGTACAAAGGATGAATATCTTCTTGCTATTCCAGGTGGCAGTATGCAAGTAACCGATGCAGGGGATATTATATTATCGGATGAATATAAAATCAAAATCTATGACAAATACGGCAAAGGTAAAAAAATTATTGGAAGGAGGGGACAGGGTCCTGGTGAATTTGAACATAATCCTTTGCTTTTAATGTCTCCAAAAGGGTATTTGACTGCATATGAATTTGGAAGAATAGGATATTATACTATATATAGTCCCGATTATAATTTCATAAATAAAAAAAGAATTCTTTCCAGTTACTTTTTTCCTGAAGATTGGTTGAATAATCAAGGATTTGGTCCGGGTGACTTTGTAAGTTTAAGGCGAATCATTTATCTTGATAGTTCAGTTAGAATATTACATTTTTATTTGAGAAAAGATGATGTTTCAAGTTATATTTTGATGTATGATGATGATAACAAAGATATACCTGTAATTTTGAATCAAAAAACTGGCGATATAAAAAATATAACTAAAAATTTAAGGTCTTCTCTAACTTCCGTACTATTTGTATGGGGATTACTGCCCGGCAATAGAATTTTTTATTGTCAAAATAACGAATATGAGTATAATGAAAAAACCGGATGGGAGTACACTTTTCACATAGTATCGCTTGATAATTTTGAGGATAAAACATTTACACGCAAATTTGAGCCGGTACCGTATTCAAAGTCATTTTTAGAGCGTGTTGTTTCTACTAATCTAAAAAGGTTTGGAAAAGAAGCTGTAAAAGAAAGGGAAAAAATACAGAAAGCATTAAAGGAAAAGAAATACTGGCCTCCTATTCAGTTGGTTATGTTTGACCGAAATTATGTATTTTTTATTCTAAATAATGATTACGAAAAAGGTAATAATCTTAACGAGGTATATGACGCTGATGCAGACGTATTTGTCAGTTCATTCTATGCCCCCTGGGGGAATTTTGATGATCAACAGCCTAATATAATAAATAATGGTTACGCATATAATTTAGAAACTGATGAAGATGGTTTCTACGTAATTTTCAAATACAAAATAAACCCTGCGGTGTACAGGAAGTGAAAATTGATGGAAAAAATAGCATATTCCTGAGTAAATATTTAAAAAAAAGCTGCAAATAAAAATATATTTATGTTTTTATATTCAGAGGAATGATGACATGAAATATTTATTTATTTCACTTATTCCGTTTCTTTTACTATTAGTTTTCGGTTTAATTTCTGAAAACTATGCTCAGGTTTCTATCACTGAAGTAAAAGAAAGAAATGAGCAGCAGGTGATTAAGCCTGAGGATTTACTTACCCTTGAATTAACGTTCGGCAGTGAGATATACGGTACAAAGGATGAATATCTTCTTGTTAGTCCAGGTGGCATTAAAATAACTAATAATGGGGATATTGTATTATCAGATATGGATGAATATACAGTTAAAATCTATGATAAACATGGTAAAGGTAAAAAAATAATTGGAAGAAGGGGACAGGGACCTGGTGAATTTATAATTCCTCCTGGGCTTTCAATTTCTCCAAAAGGATATTTTACAGCATACGAATTCATAACCGGTTATTATTCTATTTTCAGTCCGGATTATAAGTTTATAAATAAAAAAAGAATTCGGAGCAGTTCCTTAATTTCTGAAGATTGGTTGATCAATAAAAAAATTGATCCGAAAAGTAGAGTAAGTATAAATAATATCATTTGTTTGGATCTTTCAGTTAGAATATATCATTTATATTTGAGAAATGATGATGTTTCCCGTTATATTTTACTGTATGAAGATGATACTACGGATGTAACCGTAATTTTGAATCAAAAAACAGACGAGATAAAAAATATAACTAAAAATTTAATATCTTCTCTAACTGCTCCAATATTTAAATGGGGATTACTGCCTGCTAATAGAATTTTTTATTGTCAAAATAACGAATATGAGTATAATGAAAAAACCGGATGGGAGTACACTTTTCACATAGTATCGCTTGATAATTTTGAGTATAAAACATTTAAACACAAATTTGAGCCTGTACCGTATTCAAAGTCCTTTTTAGAGAATGTCGTTTCTACTAATCCTAATCTTAAAAAGTTTGGAAAAGAAGCTGAAAAAGAAAGAGAAAAAATGCAAAAAGCATTAAAAGAAAAGAAATACTGGTCCCCTGTTCAAAATGTTATGTTTGACCGAAATTATGTATTTTTTATTCTAAATAATGATTACGAAAAAGGTAATAATCTTGTAGAGGTATATGACTCCGATGCAGACGTATTTGTCAGTTCATTCTATGCCCCCTGGGGGGATTTTAATGATAAACAGCCTAATATAATAAATAATGGTTACGCATATAATGTAGAAACTGACGAAGATGGTTTCAAGGTAATTTGCAAATACAAAATCAACCCTGCTGTTTACGGGAAGTGATGTAATGTAGATTCAATTTTTAAAGATCCTATTAAATACCCCGGCAGCATAATTTCCCCTTGATAACGTCATATCGTATAAATTTATTTTGCTATTTTAACAATAATTCAGCATATTTTGTAGTGTATAATTACATAGTTTCCTTATGTTCCAAAAAAACCGACAGGGAGTAACTATGCAAATTGATACCGTAAGCGCTGTAATCGGGGCGGTTGTCGCTTCCGCTTTGTGGATTATTTTTAACCGGTTATATTACAGCATATTCGGCGGAAAAGAGGTGAGGCGTTTGAAAAAAGAAAACCGTGAAATGAAAAAAGCGCTCGATGAAAAAGACAAGTATATACGAAAATCGCTCGAAGAGCTTAAGAACGAGGCTCGTCAACAGAGCGGGAGTAAGGAGGAGAATAAATGAACAGACTAAAGCGTACTATAACACAGGGAACCGTTGGAGGGATAGCCGGATTGATTGCGGAGCGTGGTTTGGAAGCTGCGACAGGGCTGGATTTTATTAACGGTGTACTGGAAATCGCAGGCGTTACACTGGGAATTGCGAATGCCAACCGCGACCTTATTACACAGGCATACAATATTACAAAAGAGCGGCTCAATAAAGAACCCAAAGACGTAACTCCCGACGAGTGGGAACAACTGCGAAAGGAATACCCGCGCGTGATGGATTATTTAGAGCGGGCGCTCCGTGTGTAAATGACGGACTATTCTTAAAAAAAGCTAAGAACAGGCTGAATAATGATATGGGCTTCAATTCTATCGACGGTACTTGCTAAGTATGGACTGCAGCATGCCGCTCATAAAAATTGGCTCCCGAAAAATCATTATCAGCGAAAAGCAATCGAATGCTTGAAAAAGAGCGATATTGCCGGAGCCGTCGACAATAATTTGGTTGTTCTCCTGAAAGATCCGGATTATGAGGAAGCACGGATTGTCCGCGAATTAATTCTGATGTCGATTGATACGGAATCGGTAAATCTTGATGCGGCAATCCGGAAAAATACAACTGAAATTGAAATCCTCAAAAAATCATTGACCGCAATTAAAATAAAGCATACCGCTTTTACAATTATCCATTCCGCCATCCTGCCGGTAATCGTTATATTTCCGTTTTTTCTTGCCATAATTCTCTCAACGGAAAGCAGAACAGGTATTTTTAATAACTCCATATTTATGACAATCTACTTGTTTTTGGTTTTTCTTGTTGGATTTGTATACATGAAATATCACCTGTTTCATGAAGTTAAAAGCCCCGTAATCCGATATCGGGAAACAGCGGAAACAATCCGATATAAAATATCCGTTTATCAGAAGGAAGTAAATAAAATGCAGTCGAAATTGCAGGAATATACACGATTGCGTGAAAACACTTATTCCGACGTCCGTTTGAAAGATGCTAAATAAAATTTACAATTGGAAATTATATGTACGCACATTAATTTGCCGAAACGACCATAATAGTGATGAAGTAAAAAAAATCACAATTCAGCTCAGCGGAATGACAGCTGTCGTCATAATGGTATTTTTAATGAAATGAGGAAATCAGAAAGCAGAAATGCATAATACCACAAAAGAGACATGCGAAGCATGCGGCGCCCGGATGACGGACTGGCGCATAAGCACGGATTGTATTCTTTCCCGGTGCCCGGAGTGCCTGCATATCAAGCGCGACCTGCAGCGGTGCAGTGCTCATGCACGGGAACACGCCTGGGGCGGCAGCGGATTTTTTGATAAAATCAGGACAACTATGACTATGGGAAGATTGAACGGATTGCTGCCCGTAAAAAAGGACTTAAAAATTCTGGAAATCGGTTTCGGCAGCGGCAAAATGTTATCAAAGTTCCTCGAAAAAGGGCATACTGTGTCCGGTATCGAAGCGGGAATGCTAAAAATCGACATTAATGAACGGCTGAAAAAAGAGGGGAAGTTATATTTTGATACAATTGAAAATATCGCCTTGCCGGAAGGGGAGTTCGATGTTATTTACGGTATTCATGTTATTGAGCATGTCGAAAATCCTGATATTGTGTTTAAAAAATGTTACGAAGCGCTCAAGAAGGATGGAGTTGTCTATTTTCTCACACCGGACGGCAGGTCAAATGGATTAGTGCTTTTTAAAGATGCATGGTGGAATCTCGAAGACCCTACCCATGTTCGTTTTTTTTCGGATAAATCGGTTAATATTATGCTGCGTAAGGCGGGTTTCACATCGGTAAAAACGGGGACTCCGGTTTGGGACAGCCTGACGCTCGAAATAAACAGCATGTTAAGGTATTTTACCGGCAGACCGAAAAAACACGGCGTGCTCGAAGGCGCCGGGACAAAAGTTATTGATGCTGTTTTTACTCCCTTTGCACTACTTATCAGGAGCATATATCCTCCTCTTTCCCCGACACTGGAAATTATTGCTAAAAAAACTTGATAATTTCCAATCAGATTGTGCGGAATTGTGCAATATATAACCGAAATGAAATTGATTTTGAACATAACATTGTTTACATTGTATAATTTAAAACATCCCGCTGAGCGGGATCCACCTCTGACGGAATGGGGGAGGATTAGGGTAGGGGTGAAGAAATTGTGAGGAATTGTATCACAATATCACCATTTTTTAAATCCCTCATGTCAAGGGAAGGAAATTAAAAGCAAGCATATTGACACGGACATATACAAAAAATCCGTATATACCCATACTAAAATGTGAAGAAATAATATTCATTTAAAATGATGGCTGCTTTTGAAAAGCAGTTCCGAGTCAACACTGGAGGATTATATGGCACGTCCTGTGAAGAGGCGTCCCCGTCCTAAACAAAGGCAAAAGGAAGCTGAACGGGAAAAAAGCCGGTTACCTTTTACCGTTCATAATTACGTGATTTTTGGGATAGGTATAGTAGTATTGCTTTTCGGATACATTTTCTTAAGCATAGGACCGGTAGACAGCTTTTGGTCACTGACACTTGCGCCGGTTGTACTGGTTATCGGTTATCTTGTTATAATACCGTTGTCGTTCTTATATCATCACAAGTCACAAGGCAGACAGCCTGAAAAAAAAGACCAGCAGCAGCCGTCTGAATCCGGGGTACCCGGAGTCAGATAACGGGTGTATATTTATTGAGCGGCAAGTTCATCATTACGGCTGAGGCTACAGTGAGCTACCGGATTCTATTTCTTAATTGGCAGGACATAAAACATCCGCTTGGAGGCGGCGCCGAAGTTTATCACCAGGAAATATTCAAGAGAATTGCTGCCAGAGGGCATCAGGTTACGCTCTTGTGCAGCGGGTATCCCGGCTTGGAACGGACTGAAACCATTGACGGTATACGTATTATCCGTAAAGGCGGGAGAAATTATTTCAACTATATGGTGCCTTTTGCATGCAGACGCTTGCTTGCGGCTGAACCGTATGACATTGTCGTGGATTCTATCAATAAGATCCCACTTTTTTCACCGTTGTATATAAAAAAAATCCCGGTAATTGCCGTTGTCCATCATCTTTTTAAAACCTCCATATTTCGTGAAACAATTTTCCCACTGGCAAGTTATGTTTATATGTCTGAAAAGTTAATCCGTACGATATACGGCAAAACTCCCTTTAT
Source organism: bacterium SM23_31 (assembly GCA_001304035.1). Classification (GTDB taxonomy): domain Bacteria; phylum SM23-31; class SM23-31; order SM23-31; family SM23-31; genus SM23-31. The sequence continues at coordinate 6,292 of LJUD01000143.1, forward strand.
AGTTGTTTCCGAAAGCACCAGGCAGGACCTGATAAAAAGCGGCATCCGGGAAGAACTAATTACGATTATTGAAAACTGCGTAGACCACTCACTTTACCGGACAACCGGCGAGCCGAAGAGCGCCATTCCTCTTGTCGGATTCCTCGGCAGGATAAAGAGGTACAAGAGCGTCGACCACCTGATAAAAGCATTTGCGATTGTGAAAAAGTTGATGCCCGATGCAAAACTGGTTATAATTGGAGACGGCGACAACCTAAACGATTTAAAAAATTTGGCAAAAAAATTGCATATTGATGAATCGGTCGAATTTATGGGTTTCCTGGATAAAGAAGATAAGATAAAAATTCTGCAAAAGTGCCATGTCGTTGTCAATCCTTCGATTAAAGAGGGATGGGGGCTGACAATTATAGAGTCAAACGCTTGCGGAGTGCCGGCTGTCGCTGCGGATGTACCCGGACTGCGCGATTCTGTAAAAGATAAAGAAACCGGCTTATTGTACCCATACGGAGACATTGAAAAATGCGCAGAATACATTGTGAAATTTCTTACGGATGAACCTTTCCGGACCGAAATTACAAAAAATGCAACAGCATGGGCTGCTCAGTTCAATTGGGAACATGCCGCAGAATCAACACTGGAGCAGATCGAAAAGACAATTGAAACGTATAAAAACTGAACAGCAAAGATGCCGAGAATGCGCAGAATTTAAATACTGTGACAAGACTTTAGTAAATTTCATAGTCTATTCGTTTTTGATTATTCTTTGTAACAATGAGATGTTAGATTTGGATATTAATAATTTTTGTAAAAGTTGTGAGTGGCACCCCTTTAATACAAGAATTCATGAATTATTCGGGATAAATGTCAGAACAACCTCGAGTACTCGGGGATGAAATGATATACATGATATATGTTTATCATAGTAATCATTTAATCATCCCGCTAAGCGGGATCATGGGTATCAGCGGTTCAGACATGTTTTTTTGATTTTGTATTTTGGCTGAATGCTGAAAGCTAACCGCTGACAGCTATTTCTTTCTTTGTGCTTTCTGAGGTTAATTAATAAAGATGATAATTGCAAACATTACATAAAAGCGAGGCGAGTATGAAACAGTATGAAAAGCTTAATCCACCGGAGCGAACTCTGATGGGTCC
>LJUD01000144.1 GCA_001304035.1 bacterium SM23_31
CGGAAAAACTATAAAATTTATATCGTTTTCGACGCATACTGTTTTCGCAGTGCGGTACAGCCTGTTCATACCGGTGAATGGAATCGGTCCCATCATTATCGTATTCCCGTAGGCATCCACATCGAGGTTTATCATGGAAACAATCGGGTCGGCTTTATGTGTTTCAACGAACTGTCTTGAACCGACAAGTCCTATTTCTTCCATATCAAAAAAGACTATTCTGATTCTATGATTAAGATTTTCATTCTTGAGAGCATCCGCTACTCTGGTCAGAATCACCACAGCACAGCCGTTATCAACAACGCCGCTGCCCGGTTCTACCTTGTCATAATGACCGCCGGCAACGATGTCGCTACTCCCGTAGCCCAGAGTAACAATTAGGTTATTACCCTCAGTGATTGAGGAATCTCTTCTGGAAATCAAATCAAATGACTCGACTTCAAACGGGATGCCTTTTTCGGAGAGCATTTCCTTGAGCACTTCGAGGCGTTCAGGATTAGTCTTGTCTGCGAGCTTTTTAACATCATCCAGTAAACCGGGCAGCGGGGTTATTTCAATGCTTTGTGCGCAAACGTCCGAAAAAAAGCCTGCTCCGATAAAAAGAATAATTGTTAGTAATACAAATAATTTTTGCTTCATTGTCAGCCCTTTCTTGATTTAGTACACTTCATTTCGGATTAAATTCAGTAACATAAATATATGAATTTACCGTAAATGTTCAAAACAGAATTTTTATTTTCAGACTTTCACCTTATGTAATCACTTTTAAGAGTGCATCCCTTCATATCTGCCCGTATAGGGGAATATTAATATCAACTTCCTTACGGTTAAAAGCCACCGAAAATAGTGCTTGATTGTAAATAAGATATTTAGTATTTTTAGACATCTTGTGTAATATTAACTAATTTTTTAATAACAATAACATAGGGATTTCGATAGTGAATGTTTGGTATTGTTATGTCGGAAAGACCGTTCTATTTAAGGATCATTAAGATGACTAATCTTTCGGATGATGATAAAATTTCAGAGAAGCGCAGGGCTATCCAGAAAATTGAGTTTCTGCCGACAATTCCGGTAATGCTGCAAAAAATTATTGCAACGTCTTATGACCCCGATTCTTCGGCACAAGACCTGCAGGAAACAATAATAAAAGACCAGTCCATTTCTGCCGCAATTTTAAAATTGGCGAATTCGGCTTATTACGGTTATCCCCGTTCTGTAGATGATATTAGCCGTGCAATCGTTATAATTGGATTCAAGACGGTTGTCAGTGTGGCAATTTGTGTTTCCGTTTTTAAATCATTATCAGATAAATTCAACAGTCAGGAATTTAACGTTGAGGAATTCTGGAAGCATACATTCGCTGCCGGTGAAGCCGCAAAAATCCTTGTGCAGAAAGTCGATCAAGAACTTTCATCCCATGCATATATAATAGGACTACTTCATGATATTGGGAAAGTCGTACTTTCATTTTTAAATAGTTCCAATTTTGATGATGCGGTTTTTAATGCGCGAGCATTAAATAAACCACTGTATAGATGCGAAGAGGAGATATTCGGTTTTGATCATCAGGCTGCCGGCGGCTTGCTTGGAGATCGATGGCAGCTGCCCGAAAATATTGTTGCAGGAATTAAATATCACCATAATATCGAAGCATGCCCTGAACATCTTCAAGAGGATGCGATTACTGCGCATGCGGCGAATTATCTGGCAAAATCAGCAAAATTCGGCAGTAGTGGAGACGAACGGCTTTGGGTGCTCCATCCGCTTGTCAAGACCAAACTAAATATAACTTCCGAAACAGTCAATGAAGTAAAAAGCGAATTAGATAAAAAGCGGGAAGAAATCAATATGTTTCTTGAATCGATTGAGTAGAGGGTTAAATGAGAGATATTTCAAAAAAAGATAAGAACGATACTGCCTTGAAGCAGAAATTTCTTGAGCAGAGCCTGCAGCACATGACTGAGGAATTCGCTCATAAAATACGGGAACTTTCCCTGATTAAAAGCATATCAGATGCTCTCATTGATGCGGCGGATCAGCGAAAGGTCTGCCTGGAAATCACCCGGATTATTTTGAATGAATTCAACGCCGAATATTGCTCTCTCATGCTGGTTAATGAAAAAACACATAATCTGGAAGTAAAAGCGGCGAAAAGACAGGTAGATAATGAAGGCATATATTATGAAAATGATGCCCCCGCACTGTGCAGAATTGATGAAGGTCTCGCAGAAATAATTATACATTCGGGTTCACAAATATATATTGAAGATGTTAAAGATGATAAGAGGTTTACCGGTGATCCGTTATGTACCGAGTCATCGGGTTCCGTTCTCTGTTTGCCGCTCATTTCGGGGAATAAAGCAATCGGGGCACTCAAATTGAGCACTCCCGAAACGAATGCTTTTGTTAAAGAAGACCGGAGTCTCATGCAGATCGTCGCAAATCATATTGCAAATGTCCTTAGGAACGTGCAGTTGGTAAACAATCTGAAAGAAGCTTACACAGAGCAGGAAAAGGTATTAAATAAGCTCAAAAAAGCAGAAAAGGCATTGTCGGATTATGTAAAAGACCTCGAGATCATGGTTGAGAAGCGCACCAACGAACTTGTACAATCGGAAAAATTAGCGAGCGTGGGCAGGTTGGTTGCGGGAATAGCACATGAAATAAATAATCCGCTCACGATCGTTATGGGATTTATCGACCTTTTAGCCGATTCTAAAGATATGCCCAAGCAATTTATATCCCGGCTGGAAAAAGTGCATGACGCTGCAATACGGTGTACAAAGATTGTTAATAATCTACTTAAATTCTCACAAAAAGAACCTATCGAGCGTAAAAATGTCGATATTAATTCTATCATTAAGGTAACGCTGAAACTCTTTGATTATCAATTCAAAGCCCATAATATCAAACTCAGGAAGAATTTGCAAAAGGCCCTTCCCATGACGGTTGGAGACTCCCAACAACTGCAGCAGGTTTTTCTTAATTTTGTCTCCAACGCTTTCGACGCATTATCCCAACGGAAGGACAATAAAATACTGGAAGTTAAAACAAGAACGGAAGGAGACCATATCGTAATCGAGTACCGTGATACGGGACCCGGCATTAAAAAAGAGCATCAGCAAAAGCTCTTTGAGCCCTTTTTTACGACAAAAGACATTGGAAAAGGTACCGGTCTCGGGCTAAGTTTAAGTTACGGAATAATTAAAGAACATGAAGGAAACGTCTTTTTAGATGCATCATATACAAAAGGGGCTAAGTTTGTCATTCATCTTCCGATAATAGAAAAATCTACTAAATTAATCCAAACTGAATCATAATATCCTGAACAGAAATAGATAAAGCTGTGCAAAAAAAACAATTCGTGATAGAAATCAACGCTAACAGGCAGTTATACGGTGATTTTCGTGTACCCGAGCAGCCTGAAGGGAAACCGTTGATTATTTTTTGCCACGGTTTCAAGGGTTTCAAGGATTGGGGCGGCTGGCAATATGCAATGGACAAATTCTGTATGAGCGGATTTTTTGTTATTGCTCTCAATTTTTCATACAACGGCATTGGTCCCGACCTGCAAAACTTTACCGACCTGAAAAAATTTGTAGGAAACACCATCGGGAGAGAACTTAAAGACCTTGAAATACTGCTTAAAAGTCTCAAGAAGGGTGAGGAATTCCCGGAAATTTCACGGCAATCCCGAATCGGGCTTATAGGACACAGCCGCGGCGGCGGAACAGTCATTCTTTTCGCTTCGCAGAATGACAATATTGACTGCATCGTAACTTGGGCAAGTATATCGAGTTTTAATAACTATCTTTCCCGGAGGGCTGAATGGCGGAAAAAAGGATATATTGAGTTCGAAAATAAGCGCACCAAACAGATGATGCGGATGAATATCGGTTTTCTTAACGACCTTGAACGTAATCCTGCAAAGCGGGATATACTCAAAGCCGAAAGCAGGCTCGGACTGCCTCACCTGATCATACATGGATATAATGACGAATCAGTCCCATATCAGGAGGCACAAGACCTTTTCGATGTCTCAAGTAAATCAATAACCCGGCTGGAAATTATTCATGGCGGAACGCATACATTCGGAATAACACATCCTTTTACCGGAAGCAATCCGGTTTTCGATTCCGTTACCGACAAAACCGCAAAATGGTTTCGGAAATATTTATAATAGTAATTTATATATTACTCTTATCATGAATAAAAATCCTGCCAAACCTGTTTTTCTCGGTTTTAAAGACATCGAAGTCGGCCGGGAAGCTTTATTCACACGAACGGTAACCGAACAGGATATTGACAGATTTGCGGAGATAACCGGGGATTATAATCCACTACATTTCGATGATGATTATGCACGCCGGGAACAGTTTGACGGACGGATTCTTCCCGGTTTGTTAACGGCATCATTTATATCACGGCTGATTGGAATGCTGCTCCCCGGTAAGCAGGCATTGTATCTTTCGCAGGAAATTAAATTTGTAAAGCCTGTATATACCGGCGACACGCTGTTGATAAAGGGCACCGTTCTGGAGAAAATCCCCGGTAAAAAGAATAAAATTGTTCTGCAAACGGAAATTAAAAACCAGCATGACGCTGTTGTCCTCGCAGGCAGTGCAAGGATCTTGATAAGAAGTTAGCCGACATCCGGGAAAATGGAAAGAACATTATTTTTTCTTCACGGATTTTTGTGGATAGATATACGTTATATAAACTAACTTATCTTTAAAAAATACCACAATATTATCCTCCCCCTTGATGTGTGGGGGATTAGGGTGGGAGTGATTAAATTGCGGGAAGAAAAATTTTAAATCTCATGAGTTCAAATAAAATTATCGGCATCGGTGTTGACATCGAATCGATCCAGCGTTTCCGGGACAAACCTTTTGCCGGGAACGAAAATTTTTACAAGCGGATATTTACCCCGCTGGAGATTGAATACTGCTTGAGCAAGAACGATCCCTACCCCAATTTTACCGCCCGCTTTTGTGCAAAGGAGGCGATTAAAAAAGCAATCCCGCAGGATTTATTCATCGGCTGGAAAGATGCGGAAATACGTAACGACAAAACCGGTAAGCCCTTCGTTCATTTTCTGACATCCCACAAGAAAAACCATCCCACCTTCAAAGATTACGTTGTCCATATCAGCCTTTCCCACGATAAAACACAGGCTATTGCGTTTGTGGTCGTACAGAAGGATTAATAAAAATCCGTACTCTTCGGCTTTCAATAATTTTAGTTTTGTACAGCGTCTTCCTTAATAATTTTTCCGTCGAAAAGATTAATAACACGTTTAGCATAATCAGCGTATTCCGGGGCGTGTGTAACCATCACTATCGTTGTTCCGTCTTTGTTCAAGTCGGTCAGTAAATTCATGACTTCTTTGCCGTGAGAGGAATCAAGATTACCAGTCGGCTCGTCGGCAAGAATTAAATGCGGTTTGGCAACAACCGCCCTTGCTACGGCTGCCCGCTGCTGTTCACCGCCGGATATTTGCTGGGGAAAGTGATTTCGCCGGCTCGCAATCTGCATCTGCTCGAGCACTTCATTCACACGATTTTTACGATCACGCGAAGAATAACCCAGATACAAAAGCGGTAATTCTACGTTTTCATAAACGGTCAATTCATCAATCAAATTAAAGCTCTGAAACACGAATCCGATATTAAACTTCCGTAAATCTGCCCGCTGCCTTTCAGAAAACTTCGATACCTCTTTATCAAGAAGAAAATATTCTCCATCCGTCGGGTTGTCCAACAAGCCGAGAATATTTAATAACGTGGATTTACCGCAGCCGGAAGGTCCCATTATAGCAACATATTCGCCCTTCTTGACTTCAATATTCACCTCATTCAGAGCAGTAGTTTCAACTTCCTCTGTAAAATAAAGCTTTTTAAGTTTGATTGTCTTAATCATAGCATTCTCCCGGTATAAAGTTCGTATATTGTTATTTTAGACAAGACTTTGGCATAATTTATCATTATTCTTTAGTTTTATAAGGTGTAAACACTAAATATGTATATTATTATGTAGAGATTGCTTCGTCGTCCCCCGCATACTGCGGGGGACTCCTCGCAATGACACTATTCTCTACTGTCATTGCGAGGAGCGCAGCGACGTGGCAATCTCTTCGTAACAATCTTGGCAGTCACTTCGTTTATGCTATAAAAATGATTATTGCCAAAGTTTTATTTCAATATCAGAATATCTATATCGCCGAAATTATCATATGACGATGTAATGACTTTTTCACCCGGCTGGAGACCTTCAAGCACCTCGTATGCCTCCGGATTTCTTCTTCCGAGCTTGATATATCTTTTTTCTGCGGTGTTGCCTGATTTATCCACTACGTACACCCAGTTCCCGCCGGTCTTTGAAAAAAATCCGCTGGTGGGCAAAAGAACTGCGTCAGACAGATCACCCAGAGCCAGACTGATGCGAAGCGTCTGCCCGCGTCTGATGTCCGGCGGCACTTCACCGGCAAACTCCAGGTCGATTTCGAATCTGTTGTTTCTAACCTCCGGGTATACCTTTTTTATTATCAGGTTATATTCTTTACCGTCTAATTGGAATGTACCGGTCTGACCGGTGCCGATGCGCGATATATGGTATTCATCTATTCCCGTACGCACTTTAAACTCATCCACCACATCAATCTGCCCGATGCGCTGACCGCTTCCGACTGATTGACCGATCTCAGCGTCAAGCGATGTCAGCAGCCCGGTAATCGGTGCGGCAAGCGCCAGATTTTTCTGCTTTTCTTTTACGAAGTTCAAATTAATTTTCGCCTGTTCGAGGGATTTTTCAAGCTGATTAATTATATCCACCTGGAGAAGGGAATCTATTTTAAATTTCTTTAAAATAAATTCGTTCCGCTTGATGTTATTTTCGTAATCATCCACCATCTGTTCATAAACCAACTGTGAAATAGCGCCTATTTCATACAATTTTTCGTTTTGTTCAATTATTCGTTTTGATTTCCGGATTTGATATTCGCTGTTGGTAACATCCTGCTGAAGCTGCATGATGTTCTGCTCCAATTGAAGACGGGCGTTGCGCAGGGAGTTTTCCTGCTCGTCGTATTGAGCCTGACGGTTCACAACGTCCAGTTCTAAATCCTTATTTTCGAGCTCAATAATCCTGTCTCCTTCTTTTACAAAGCTTCCGGCTTCCAGAAAGATTTCCTTAAACCTGCCGCCCTCCATTGCCTCCAGATAGAAGGTATTCATTGGGATAATTGTCCCGGTGGCGGGAATAAACTCGAGGAACGGCGCACGGATTATTGTCGAAATGGTTATACGGTCGACGTCTACGTTTAACTTAGTCCCCTTTTTTCCGAATATCAAAGGATAACTCACAAGAGCAAAAAATATCACAACAGAGGAAACCGTTACAATCCTTTTAACCGTCCAGAACTTTT
>LJUD01000145.1 GCA_001304035.1 bacterium SM23_31
CAATAAATTTCCAGTTTTTAATTTATTCTTTCTCTCTGCGTCTTTGCGTCTCTGCGGTTCATATAATTCAGTGCGTTAAAACATACACAACAATATTCACACCCATTTTCAATGCGGCTTCACGCACTTCGGGGGGATCGTTATGCACGTCGGGGTCTTCCCAGCCGTCGCCTAAATCGGTATTGAAGGAATAAAACACTACCATCCGTCCTTCGTGAAACAGCGCCAGACCATGACCCGGACCGCCGTCATGTTCATGTATCTTGGGGATGCCGTTCGGGAAATCGAAATGGCTGTGGTATATCTCATGATTGAAGGGAAGTTCGACCCACTCTTTATCCGGAAAAATCTTTTTCATCTCCCGGCGAAGATACGTATCCATCCCGTAGTTATCATCGGCATGTAAAAATCCGCCGTTCGTCAGGTATTTTCGCAAGCGTTCTACTTCTGGATCGGTAAAGCGGACGTTTCCATGCCCCGTCATGTATATATACGGGTAAGAAAACAATGCATCGTCGGATATTTCGACTCGGGCTTCCTGGAGATTAACATCAATGTCGGTATTCTTTTGAATGTATTCCAGAAGATTGCTAATTGACGACTGGTTTCCGTACCAGTCACCGCCGCCGCCGTATTTTAAGCGTGCTATCGTAAATCCGGCGTCGACTTTTTTCTGCTGCGCATGTGAGTGTGTACCGGCAAATATAATCAGGACGGATAAAATAAATAAATTAGTTTTTAATGCACTTTTTCTTTGCATGCTTACTCGAATAGAAATGTGCTGAAAACTTTTCGTAAAAATGAAAAGATATTTTATGCACAGACAGTCCCGCTCAGCGGGATATGCTACTATGCACAGACATGAATGTCTATGCTACAATGCACAGACAGTCCCCCTCAGCGGTATATCCTGCGATACGGAATTCGGAACTATCGCTCTACGATCCTTGTTCCCCTGTTATCCGCCTTCGATTCCAGGACTCTTGCAGAGATGCCGTGTGCGGAAAAAGCAGAAACCATTCTTTCTCCGATATGTGAAAAATTGTCAAGGGCTAATGCACACGTGGTCGGTCCGGAGCCGCTTAAAAATGTGCCGACAAGACCGTTGCCGGATTGGAAATGTAATATTTCCTTTAATCCCGGGACCAGCGCCGCCCGGTAATCTTGGTGCAGGCGGTCCTTCAGCAAGTGCGTCAGCAAATCATAATCACGGCTGCGCACTGCTTCAAAAATAAGAGAAACACGTTGAAGATTGTATAATATATCCTTTAAAGCATATTTTTTTGGAAGTATTTGTCTTGCCCGGTGAGTTGATATTTGAATATCGGGAATTGCAAAAATCAATTTCAAATCCAGAGGGAAGGCACATCTCCGGTAATTGACAGCACCATTCTCCATCACGAGAGAAGCGGTAAGCCCTCCGGTAAAGGACGAATTAATATTATCCGGGGGTCCCTCAAGTTGAATAGCAGCCGATATGATTTCCCGGTTTGACATGCCGAGATTACTCAGATAGTTTGCTGCAATTACGCCGGCAAGCCTCGCCGTACCACTGCTTCCAAGACCACGCTTGATCGGGATATTGTTGCTAACGTGCAGGGAAAATCCGGTAGTCTTTATGCCGCGTGATTTTAGAACACGTTTAATTGTAGCAAGTATGAGATTATCGGAGCGTGATATAATATCGCTTCCTTCACCCGTGAATTCTACCGTGGTTCTTGTACCGCTGCTCCGTTCAACGCTAACGTGAAGATACAACCGCACAGCTAAACCGAATACATCAAATCCGGAACCGAGATTACCGGTGCTTGCAGGTATTGTAATGTATAGCATTTCGGTTAATATGTGATTTTTTTATTGATTTAACTATTATTATTCAGTATTTTTTTGGATTTATGCCGAAGAAGTCTTTTAATACCGGTTATCATCACAGTATTTGTATGCTTATTTTATGCTTTGAAATAATAATACGGGAGAATAACCTTATATACGGACGATTAAATAATGATTGTTAATATACGTAATATTTCATCTATAAACAACGAATTCTAATGGAGATGTCTATGAAAAAAATGGTATATTATTTCGGGAAAAATAATTCAGAAGGCGGCGCCGACATGAAAGCGCTTTTGGGCGGGAAGGGAGCAAATCTGGCTGAAATGGCTCGGATTGGTCTTCCTGTGCCTCCGGGATTTACGATTACGACTGAAGTGTGCACCGCATTTTATGCTAATAATAAGAATTACCCGGAAGGTCTGCGTGATGAGGTCAATGCTAACCTGCGTAAAATTGAACAGGATATGGGTGCTGAATTTGGAAACCAGGATAATCCTCTGCTTGTTTCCTGCAGGTCGGGCGCCCGTATCTCTATGCCGGGAATGATGGATACGGTATTAAACATCGGTCTTAATGACCGGACTGTTGAAGGATTGATTCGCCGCACCGACAATCCCCGGTTCGGATACGACAGCTACCGCCGCTTTATCGGGATGTACGGCGACGTTGTAATGGGAGTTAAATTCAGGTTGTTTGAGAATATTCTAAATGAAATAAAAAAACGCCGGGGTCTCCGGCACGAAAGCGAACTTACCACCGATGAGCTCAAAGAGGTTTGCCGGCGGTTTAAAGACGTTATCGCCCGGGCTACGGACGCTGAATTCCCCGAAAATCCGGAAGACCAAATCTGGGGTGCTATAGGAGCGGTGTTTAATTCGTGGAACATCCCCCGTGCGGTAACATACAGGAGACTCAACCATATACCTGAGGATTGGGGGACAGCCGTAAACGTACAGACAATGGTATTCGGTAACATGGGACCGACTTCCGCTACGGGAGTCGCTTTTACACGTAACCCTGCAGCAGGTGAAAAAGTCTTTTTCGGTGAGTATCTCGCAAACGCCCAGGGGGAAGACGTTGTTGCCGGAATTCGCACGCCGCAGCCTATAAATAAAGCACAAAAATCCGACCCGGAACAGGTTTCTCTTGAAGAATTGATGCCCGAAATTTATCAAGAGTTATCGAAATACTATCAGAAGCTTGAAAACCATTATAAAGATATGCAGGACCTTGAGTTTACTATACAGGAAGGTAAACTATACATGCTTCAGACGCGCGTGGGCAAGAGAACGGGATTTGCCGCACTGCGAATAGCCGTTGATATGGTTGATGAAGGTCTTATCGATAAACGTACTGCCGTTACACGTGTTGAACCTGAACAGCTTACTCATTTATTGTCACCCATATTCGATCCAGAAGATAAAAAAGCTGTTCTTAAAAAGGGGCGGTTTCTTGCAAAAGGGATCAACGCAGGTCCCGGTGCAGCTTCCGGGAAAATTGCCTTCAGCGCTGACAGGGCTTTTCAGATGGCAAATGAAGACGACAGTGTAATTCTTGTTCGTATTGAGACTTCGCCCGAAGATATACATGGAATGGCTGCTTCACAAGGAATCCTGACCGCACAAGGGGGAAGCACGTCGCATGCAGCATTAGTCGCACGCGGCATGGGTAAGTGCTGTGTTGTAGGCTGCAACGCTTTAAATATCGATTATGATGAGAAAAAAATGACCGTTAATAACGTAGTCTTAAGTGAAGGCGATTATATCTCGCTTGACGGAAGCGCCGGCGAGGTTATTAACGGCAGAATGGATACATATCCTTCGGAAATTGCTCAAGTTTTAATCGAAAAAACTTTAAAACAGGAGGATTCTTTATTATTCCGGCGGTACGAAAAATTCATGACCTGGGTGGATGAGATACGGGATATCGGCGTTAGAACAAATGCCGACACACCTAAAGATTCCTCCGTTGCGGTAAGTCTCGGCGCTGAAGGCATCGGTTTATGCCGCACCGAGCATATGTTCTTCGAAGGAAACCGAATCGATTCCATGCGAGAAATGATTTTAGCGGAAAATAAAACCGGCCGGATAAAGGCGCTGAATAAACTGCTTCCAATGCAGCGTGAGGATTTTATCGGCATTTTCAAAGCAATGAACGGCAGACCCGTTACCATCAGGACGCTTGATCCCCCGTTACATGAGTTTTTACCTCATACGGACGAAGAACTCGAAGAGCTCGGTGAAAAAATTCAGGTTGACGCCGAGGTTCTTAAAAGAAAAGCCCGCAGCCTGCGCGAAGCTAATCCCATGCTTGGTCACAGGGGATGCCGGCTGGGTAATGTGTATCCTGAAATCACAAGGATGCAGGCACGGGCAATTATTGAGGCAGCGGTCGCTGTTAAAAAAGAGGGTATCGATGTGAAACCCGAAATTATGATTCCTTTGGTAGCTGAATTAAGAGAGTTCGAAAACCAGCGGAAAGTCGTTAATGAGGTCGCTGAGGAGGTATTCAAAGAAGAAAACGAATCCGTAGATTATCTTGTCGGAACTATGATCGAGCTTCCGCGGGCATGCTTAACGGCGGACAGAATTGCAGAACAAGCTGAATTTTTCTCGTTTGGTACCAATGACCTTACTCAGACCACATTCGGAATTTCACGGGACGATGCCGGGTCATTTCTGCCCTTCTATGTAGCACAGGGAATTCTTCCCTGGGACCCTTTCCAGACGCTCGATTTTATCGGTGTAGGCGGTTTGATGAAAATCGGTATAGAAAAAGGGAGAAAAACAAGACCTGATTTGAAAATCGGTATATGCGGCGAACATGGAGGAGACCCTGAGACCGTGAAATTCTGCCGCCGTGTAGGGCTCAACTATGTCAGTTGTTCGCCTTACCGTATACCCGTGGCAAAACTTGCCGCCGCACAGGAGGTACTGGAAAAAGAATAAACCTGTATGAAACGCCGGAAATAAATAGACAATACCGTAGGGGCAGACCCGCGTGTCTGCCCTACGTGTGTAATATAAAAATATATTGTACAAGTTATCCGGATTAAAAGGATGGATGTATGCAGAGAAAACGGCCTGTTGAAATCTACAATACAAAATTCATTTCCCCGATCGGGAACATGCATCTTGGGATGACGGACAGGGGCTTATGCTGTGTCGCATGGAATGATTCATCATGGGATAGGTTTTTAGATGATGTTAAGAGGCATTTTACTGTCAATTTTAAATCCGGTGAGAGCAAATTTAATGGGATTAAGCATGAGTTAGGGCAGTATTTCGCAGGCAAACTGAATCACTTTTCCACACCGGTCGACCTGTTTACTTTAACTACTTTTCAAAAAAAAGTCTTAAAAGCAGCGCAGGCTATTGAGTATGGTAAAGTGAAGTCATACCATGAAATTGCCAATGAGACCGGTTGTCCAGATGCATACCGTGCGGTTGGTAACGCTCTCGGCAGGAATCCGGTTCCAATCGTAATACCCTGTCACCGTATAATAAAAACCGACGGCACACTTGGCGGGTTTGGCGGAGGGTTGGAAATCAAACGCTATTTATTACGCCTTGAAAATGTCGATGAGAAATTTTTAAAAGATCAGAACCCTCTTTGAACATAAATACCTGAATTATAAACAGTTGGATTAATAATCGTTATTTACGTGAATCCGTATGTGAAGGTTTTACGCCTGCCTCAATTTAGTTTTCGACGATTATCCCGCTTAGCGGGACCGCTCCACTGCGACCGGTTTTTCAATATTTATTTAACACCAATCTTGTAATATACCGCGTAAAATTAATTATGGTTTTGTAATTACTTGATTATTATTACAGAGTTGGCTATATTTATTCAATGTAATAGCTATCTTTTTTCAGTAGTCTGCTTAATTACTACTCGGATCATAAAATTGTTTGCATTTTAGGTTTTCTGTTGGTCCCGCTTAGCGGGATGTTCTTCACCTTCGACTTCTCCAAAATGTAGACTATTTAATGCTCTCCGTAATATTAAGAATTACAAACTGAAAGCCGATTACTAAAAACATACTTATATCATCCCATCTTGATAAAAATGTTTAAACGTACATTTACCAGCCTGATTATTATTGCTGCTTTTCAGGTCTATATTATACATTGCGCAGTACAGGGACCGCCGTCGGGTGGTCCTATAGATACAATTCCGCCTGCCGTCATTGAAACGTCCCCTTCCGATGGTGAAACGATGGTTCCGGTCGATTCGGATTTTTTAATAACGTTCTCCGAATCTATGGACCGTACAACGGTAGAATCGGCGCTTTTTATATCACCGGCGCCGGAGTCTGAATATCAATATTCATGGAAAGGAAACAGATTAAAAATCAGTTTTAGCGAACCGCTGAATCCCGCTGAGTGGGACAGGACATATGTGATCCGAATCGGTTCTTCGGTAAAAGACCGGCATAACGTTGCATTAGGAACAACTTTTACCTCAGCTTTTTCTACAGGAGAGACAATTGACAGCGGTGTGATAACCGGGAGAGTGTTCAGTGACAAAGAAGGAGAAGACATTAAGGGTTCTGCGAATGCGATTATCTGGGCATATAATCTGGATGAAACCTCTGACCCTAATCCTCTCTTTGCCGAGGGTAGTTATATTACACAAGCCGACGGCGAGGGAAATTTTCAATTAACCCACCTGGGCGGCGGTACGTACAGGGTATTTGCAATAACAAATGATGATAATGATGTTAGTTTTTCTATTACGGCAGACCGCATCGGCATGCCGCCGGGTGATATATCGTTGGATGTTGGAGAAGAGAGCGATCCTCTTAAGTTCAAGCCGGTTTCTATTGACACGCTGCCGCCCCGGTTATATTTGCTTGAGACCCCCGACCGGAATCATATACTGCTGCATTTCGACACTCCGGTCGATAAACATTCGTTGGCTTCTCAAAATTTCAGGATACTCCAATTCCCGGAAGGGAATGAGGTCAGTAACGCAGTTAAGGCTTATTATTACATTGAAACATCGGAAAATAATGTATCGCTTTATATAGATGCGCTCACGCCCGATACCGAGTATCAACTGATTATAGACTATATCAGAGATATTCATGGCGATCAATTAAGCAATTACGGCGATTCAACGACAGTTTTTATTTGCTCATCTAACGAGGATACAGCCAAATTTTTTCTTGACACAATAAGCCCGGCGGATTCGACCACGAATATTCCTGTTTATACTCCGGTTGCCTTTACATTTAATCAACCTGTGGATATTACTCTGCTTGGAGAGCACTTTCAATTGGTCGATTCACTCGGGAAACAAATTTTAGGTCGGTTCAAACCATTAAGTCCTGCAGTGTATCATTTTATACCGGATAAGTCTTTAAACCCGCTTATGACTTACCATGTTAAACTACAGCCGGACTCCATTGAAAGCGTTGAGGGGAAACCGCTGCACCTTCAGCAAAGCGAATATACATTTAAAACAATGGATATTAGCCGTACCGGTGCTCTAATTGGTAATATATTAGCGGTTGGTGATTCCATACGTTCACCGGTTATTGTGAGTATAAAACCCAAAGGTGCGGCT
>LJUD01000146.1 GCA_001304035.1 bacterium SM23_31
CAGCAGTGCCGTTTCATTTTCTCGGACATTTCTACAGTCTGCCAGCATTGGTCCAGAGTAATTGCTGCAGGCACTTCGATGGCAGCGTGTTTTCCCGCTTCCATTGCAGCAACCGCCACCGGAACATGCCATTCCCACGAAGTAGCTATAAACACCAGATCAAGATCATCCCGCTCGCACAAACGCTTAAAATCGGTTTCACCGAGGGTATAAATTTCAGGCTGGGGCTGACCTGCCTGTACAACTCTATCCTGATTGCTTTTTGCCCTGTCCTCTTTAATATCACATAACGCTTTAACTTCCACGCCTTCAAGACTTAAAAAATTCCTTACATGATTTGAACCCTGAGATCCGACACCGACAAAACCCATGCGCACTTTTTCTAAAGGCGGTACTGTGAATCTTACCGGTTCGGAAGTAAGTTTTTGAATCTCACTTGTCTGTAAGGCAACGTCCTCCGGTTCGGAAGTTAACACTTGCCGTCCTCTCGAACAATTTGAGAGAAGAGTTCCGCTCATAGCAGCACCAAGACCGGCGGCTGCGCTTATTTTGAAAAAATCCCTGCGGCTGTGTTGATTATTCGAGTTATCTTTCTTTTTGCTCATAGTTTTTCCTCACCTTATTTTGCCGGTAATTATTTCTTTTTTATACATTTACTATTATTAGAAAAAAACATTCAAAATTGTGATTTCCTGAACTCAATCCATTGAATACATACTTTCAAATGTTACAGGCAGCTTCATTAAATAATATATACACCTTTATCAATAGAAATAATATAAGGTTTTCCACCGGCGCGTGCTATGGCTTCGGCTGCCTGTTCATAAGAGTCGGGAGCGTAAGCAAACATGCACCCGCCGCCGCCGGAACCGTTGATTTTTGCACCAAGCGCACCACTTTCTAACGCAGAGTCTATCATCCCGTCAATTTTTGTTGTAGATACGCGCAGCCGGTCGCGCAGTTCCTGTTGATGGGCATTTAAAAGTTGACCTAACTGTCGGTGGTCAAAGTTCTTCCGGCGGATAAGTATTTTCGCATCCTGAGTGAGTTCTCGATTAACAATATTACCTTTAAGCAGTTCAAACTGCTCCCGTGAAAGCAGGTTTTTATAATGCTCCAATTCCTCAAGAGTTATTGTTTTAATATTTAACTTTTTGTTTTTTTGAGACACAACGTTTACAGCTTCCAAAGTTCCGCCTTTTACACGTGCAAGTATCTTTTTTGTATCTTTGGGTTCCAGTGAATCGCCTAAAACAAAGTTGCCTAATTGAGTGTATAACTGCTGATGACCGTCAGGAATACTGAAGTCGATATATAATATGCCGCCAAAACTTGCTGCATAATGGTCCATCATTCCACCGGGTTCTTTAAATTCCACAACCTCTGCCTGATGAGCAAGACGTGCGACTTCAAGGGGATTATTACTGCGTTCGTCTGACGCAATCGCAAGTAAAAATTGTATCCATGCGACAATAAGCGCTGAAGAACTCGACGCCCCGGAATTAATGGGGATATTTCCTTGGACTATGCAATTATATCCATTGGAGAATTTTACATTCTCACGTAACAATACATTCAAACCACTTCTGAAGTAATCTCTTTCTTTAATATATTGTATAGGCTGACTTACATCGATGTCTTCTTTTGCTTCTATATCGGGTAAATCCAAATGAAATATTCTATCGTTACTTTTTTCTCCTTGAATAGAGATACGAAGATTAATCGCTGCCGTAATTACCGGCAGTCCTAAATAATCCTGATGTTCTCCAAAAAGGCAGATTCGTCCCGGGGCAGAAACCGTTAGTTTTTCGATGTTCATGGTTCTTTCATCCGTCAATAAATTAGGCTTCCTGATCGATTTCAGATATACCGGCTCACAAAAACAGCAAGGCTTCAAGAGATTTTAATATTCTTTAACTTACTAAAATTCTCTCAAATTTGTTTTTGTAATATCTTAATTGCCTCAGCCAAATCCCGGGCGTCATTAATACCGAACACAAGACGAGTGTCCTCTTCCTGAAGCGTCTCCACAGAAAAATGTTCATTTGTTAAAATTTCTATAATATCGGTTAAGTAATATTCGCGCTGTGTATTATTATTGTTAATTTTGGAGAGAAGCGGTAATACAATTTCTGCCTTAAAGCAGTAATGTGAGGAATTAACTTCTTTTATTGCTTTTATTTGGGGCAATGCGTCTTTTTCCTCGATAATTTTTATTACCTTTCCGTTATTATCTCTCACAATTCGACCGTAAGGCGGAGGCTGTTCAAATACAGCGGTTAAAAACGTTGCCGAAGCACTGGATTTTTGATGTTTTATAATTAATTTATTTAATGCATCGGTGGTTATAAAAGGGCAATCACCAACGAGCACCAGCAGATCACCTTTATAATCTTTTAATAAGGGACGCACCTGCATTAATGCGTGACCCGTGCCTAACTGCGGTTCCTGGAGTACATATTGATAATCTGGTCCAAGGGCTTGTTTAACCTGTTCCGCACCACTTCCTACGATAACGTATATGGTCTCTATTCCTGCATTTCGACAGGCATCGGCAACATATTGCACTACCGGTTTGCCCAGCAAGTCATGAACCATCTTGGGCAAATCCGATTTCATACGCACACCTTTACCGGCAGCTAATATTACGGCTCTTATTTCGCGCATTCTTAACCTGTATTGATTTTAATGAATCTTTGGCATTCATGTTCTTTTCATTATATGTACAGACAAGTGCACTGTTACAGGTACTCTGTGAATATGCGGGGATAAGACCTCACATAGATTCCCGCGCCGTAATACTCTTATACCCGTCCATCATCCAGAATTCGGTATCCTGAACTTCTTCACCATATCCGCTTGCCTGGTCTAAGTTCACCATCAGTTTATTTAAGGCGCCGACACGTCCTTTTATAATCTGGCGTATCATCTTGTGCAGCCATGAGTTATTGGGCTTATTAAAAGGGCAGACACGTTTGCAGTTTGAACAGCTGAATCCGTTGAAATCGTAGCACTTTTCGCCATAGATATACCATTTCAACACTCCCGGATTGTTTGCCGAAGATTTTCCTTTCCAGGTGCGTTGCCCGTCGGAAACGGCGCCGCTCGGACAGTGCTCTGCACACAGTTTGCAAACCTCACAAAACTCGGTTACGCCGAAGTTAATCGGAGAGTCTGCCACCAGAGGCATATCGGTTATAACCTTTGCCAGACGAACACGCGGACCATACTTTGGGGTAACCAGCAAACCCTGACGACCAAGCTGACCCAAACCGGCGTCTACAGCGATAGGAATACTTAAACCAACGCCGTTGCCTGCGGGTATAGCGCGGTATCCTAATGCGCGAATGAACTCTGCCAGTGCAAACGCTGTAAATGCCATACGTGAATAACCGTTACCTACGGCGGCGGAAGCCAGGCGCCCCGGCGAGTTGGCGATGCCGATATAGTCCTCCTCAAAAGCAATGGCTACAACACGGTTCATCGATTCGGGGATGTACCAGGCATCGTTAGCCTGTTCAAAGCGGTCGCCCTCCGCCAGCACCGGAATGGCGCGCTCCCTATCCATTCTTGAGGGTGCATAATTGTCCGAATACAGCCATAAAGGATTCAATTTTGCAATACCGGCTAATGATGCGCCAAAAAACAGCCCAGCATGTTTGACTGCAAGCGAGGCTTCTTCCCAGGTCATATCAAGCCCAGCCGGCTCCCATGAACCAATTCTGTCAAAGCTCATGCTCCTAACCCTGGAACTCTGTATATCCCATCCACTTCCTATAGATGAGGCACACCAGGAAGCTGCCATCAGGGCATAGTCGAGGCGGTTCTGATTTGGGAGTTTCCCCTCACCCTTTACCAGATTCTCATAGGTAAGGTTCTCGGTCAGTTCAGGACGATTTCTCCGGGCAGGGTCCCAGCTATTGCGTGAGAATATATTATTCTTTTCGCTCATCCGCTTAAGTACATCAGGATCACACTCATAAGGGTATTTACCGTTGGCCAATTTTTCTACCTGAAAACCGCCGTATTCACTTTTAGATTCGACCAGAACACCGTTTGCAGTCTTGGCAATTATTTTAGGGACAGCAAAACCAGACCCGATCGTTGCGGTTCCAATACCCAGAAATTGCAAAAAGTTACGCCGATTAATCGATTGATCTAACATAGTTGTTATCCTTTTTACAATATAAATGTTCGAAGTAAATCACTTTACACCACGGGCAAAGATAAACCTGCCCAGCAAGACTCCCCACACAACCGCAATGAATCCCAGGATAACGCCTATTACCACTGCGCCTTTTACAGTCCCCTCCGCTAAAAAACTGACTATTACTTCAAGTACAAAAAGAGCGTATACAAAACCAAGAATGGTTAAAATCCACTGCCACCAGGCGATACGTAATTTTCGATTTCGGGCATAATCCACAACGAACAGCAGACCGGCAATAATTACTGCTCCGATGCATATATCAACCATATTTTTATTTTCTCCTTCTCAATTATGTTTGATAATATTTCAAATTTGTTAATCCCTGCAAAATATCAAAACAGTCTTAGGGCTCATGAATCCTATTATTTCCTGTTCTGCTCGGCTTACATTGTATCGGCGCTGTTTCAATTTCACATTTTCACCTTCTGTAACGGTTCATTGTAACGGTCAACATAGACAAAGAATCCGAATTCTATTATTTTACCACGGGCGGTATTTGCAGCCGTGCAATCCCGGCAATGTCGCCCATCGCCGGTGCATAAGGTCTGAAACTGAAGCGAAATCTGCACGGCTCGGGACGTAAGAGATATTTATTTAGAACACCCGGACCGCAGCTTGCGTTACCCAGTCCGCATTGTTTGTAATCCAGACTCAAAGTGATATTCTGCCTTGGTTCCAGTTCGTGGATATGATTAGCAAGGTCCAGGTCTTCGACAGAATAGTGCAGCGCCGTAACCGACAGCACGTCTTGTGCAACAACCAGAAGTCCGGCACCGGACTCATCTGTCAGAGCAGCCCAGCGGACATCCTCTTTATTACCCATCTCCTGCGGGCGCACATACGGCACGTACTGCTCTGTGACTGTACTCCGGTAATATCCTACATCGGCACTGACTTTGCGGTCCGGATAGTTTTCGTGAGGTCCCCTGCCGTACCACTGGAAATTCTCAAACACACTGTCAACCGTCATTTGAAGTCCGATTTTCGGTAAATCCGTTAATTCGCCAAACGGTTCGATGTAATTGTCCACGTCAATACAGCCGCTGCCAAGAACGGTGTAGACGCAGCGGTGTTCAAAACCGCTTTCTTCGGTACCCTTGTTAATAGTAGTGATAGTTACTTTGATAGTCTTGTTATTCAATTTCTCAACTTCAAAGTTTTCGACTTCACACTGCAACTTGTTCAATCCTGCTCTTGTCCATCTTCTTGCGATGGATTTATCGTTGTCGGTGGGTGCGCGGAATGCCTTAAGGACAGGACCGCTGATTGTCCCGTTTTTGTCGGAAAAAATTGTTTTATCACTGTAGCGGAGAGAGAAAATCGTACCGGTCTTTCGGCTAAAAGCAACGGTGAAATCCTTTCCTGTAATTGTTACAATGTCCCCGGAATCATCGAGCTCAAGGTCGGGCATTGTATCCATGTCCATTACCGGCTTTGGGGGCACATTGAAAAGCACTTCAAGCTGCTCCCGGGCAACTTCATGTCCCTTATCCGCCCAGTTGGTCTCTTTCCGCAGATGGAAGCTGACTTGCAGCCAGTATTCCGCTCCCGGTTTGATTTCCGGCTTTTTAAATGGAATTTTTACAGAACCGGTTTCTCCCGGAGCGATATCCAGCGGCTCAATTGTGCCCTCCTGAATTACAGTACCGTCCTCCGAAAGATTCCAGGCAACATCGAATTCTTCGAGGTTAGTATAAAAATACTTATTGCGGACTTTTATTTTACCGGCGGGTACGTTATCTGCCTCAACAGATATATATTGATAAACTTTCTTAACTTCCCAGAGCTTTGGCGGGACTTCCCGGTCGGGAAAAACAAGTCCGTTAATGCAAAAGTTGTTGTCGTTGGGTTCGTCGCCGTAATCGCCGCCGTAAGCCCAGAACCATACCTCTTTTCCGTTCTCGTCCACTGTATATTTTCGCAGACCCTGGTCTACCCAATCCCAGATACTGCCGCCTTGAAGATGTTTATACTTTTCAATGGCATCCCAGTACTCCTGCAGATTTCCGACGGCATTTCCCATTGCGTGTGCATATTCGCACATTATTAAGGGGCGGTCACGGTCTTCTTCTGCATAATTTATTATATAATCAATGGTAGAATACATCGGGCAGACAATATCCGTGTGAGGTCTTCTGCCCGCTCGTTCATAATGTACGAGTCTCGACGGGTCCCTTTGATGTATCCATGCGCTTGTTGCTTCGAAATTTGTGCCGTCGCCCCCTTCATTTCCAAGCGACCAGAAAATAACGGACGGATGATTTTTGTCACGCTCTACCATACGGACAGTGCGGTCCATATGCGCCGCTTTCCATTCGGGTTTGTTTCCGAGCGTCCTCTCGGCTCTGTACCCTATCCCGTGCGACTCGATATTCGCTTCGTCGATAACGTATAGCCCATACTCGTCACAAAGCTCGTACCACACCGGGTCATCAGGGTAATGGCATGTCCGAACGGTATTTATATTGAACTGTTTCATCAGCTTGATGTCCCGGATCATCGACTCGACAGTTAAATAATGCCCCGTGTCCGGATCGTGTTCGTGGCGGTTAACTCCTTTTATAAGTATCGGAACTCCATTCACGAGAAGCTGTCCGTCCTTTATTTCGATTTTGCGGAAACCGACCCTGCACGGAATTACCTCGACAACCTCTCTTGCATCATTTTTCAGCGTCAACAGCAGGGTGTACAGATGAGGTTTTTCCGCAGACCATTTTAACGGATTGGCTATGTGTGCCTGCATTGAGATTATGCTTTCAGCGCCGCCATGAAGATAGGCAGTGCTGCCGGTCATCAATACTTCCGCTCCTACTGCGCTGCCGGCTGCATCCAGCAGTGTTGCCTCAATGGTAGGATTTCTGACGCCTGTATCGGAATAATTATGAACCCTGGCTGTGATTTTTAGAACCGCATCACGGTATCGGTTATCCAGTTCGCCGCGTGCAAAGAAATCCCGCAGATGCACCGGCGGTGTGGAAAACAGGTACACATTCCGGAAAATTCCACTTAATCGCCAAAAATCCTGGTCTTCCAGGTAAGACCCTTCCGACCAGCGGTAGACTTCCGCCGCCAGAACATTCTTACCCTCGCGAATGTAAGATGTAATATCAAATTCAGCAGGAGTACGGCTGCCCTGGCTGTAGCCCACTTTTTCTCCATTAATCCACAAATAAAACGCCGATTCGACGCCGT
>LJUD01000147.1 GCA_001304035.1 bacterium SM23_31
CATATAAATAGCTATGCTGAGAGCGTTGTTCTTCGTTTTCAACAGCTTTTTAATTTTAACATGAGAAATATCCGGAATTCCGTTTCGCCGGTTGGATTTTTTATACCGAAAACAGCAGTAGCCGGTAATAAATTATATACAGGTGAAGCTGCCGGTTTTCAGGATTATCTTTTCGGGCTTGGAATACGCAGGGCTATTCAATCGGGATACCTTGCCGCAAAAAGCCTTATTGACGGTATGCATTACGACATACTCTGGCGAAAGAAGTTTGGTGCTCTATTAACCGGCAGCATACTTAACAGGTTTATTTATGAAAAATGCGGCAACACCGGATTTACGTTTCTATTACGGTTTGCCCGACACCTGGATTTTCAGAAAACCGGTTTTTTCATCCACAATCCATCGTTACTCAGGAATATTCCTGCAAACATAATAAAACTTCTATGGAAAAACAGCCGTAATTGTAAACATGGAAGTCGCTGTGCCTGGTGCAGGTAAAATTAAACATAAATCGAGACTATGCAAAACATATCCGAACAAACCGCTGAAGCGTATGCTTATTGCAAGCGTTTAACACAGAAAGCTGATTCCAATTTTGCATTGAGCTTTCTTTTTTTACCAAAAGCGAAAAAGAACGCTATATATGCTGTATACGCATTTAACCGCTGCGCAGATGATTTTGCCGATGAGGTGCTTAGTACCCATGATAGTATGGAGAAACTTGAAAAATGGGAGTACATGCTCGATGAATGCTATCGCGGCAAAGCATCACATCCGGTAATGATAGCCTTCACGGATGCGATCCAGAGATACAATATTCCTAAAAGACCTTTTCAAGACGCCATCAAAGGATTTAAGATGGATTTATCCATCAATAGATACAAAACCTTTGATGACCTAAAAAAATATTGTGACCTTGTTGCAGGCACAATCAGTACTATTTCTCTCCATATTTTCGGATTTTTAGACAAAAAAGCATTCGAGTTCGGCAGGCACTTAAGTTACGCTTTACAGCTTACTAACATTATTCGGGATGTCGGGAAAGATATAGAGCGGAATCGCATATATATGCCGCTTGATGAACTTTGCTGGTTTGAATACACAGAAAATGATTTACTATCACGAAGAAATAACGACAAATTTTACAGATTAATGCGTTTTCAAATAGAACGGGCTCAAGAATTCTATAAAAAAGCAAATCCTCTTATCAGGTTAATTCCCAGGGATGCACGTTTTACTGTAGTTATGATCGGAGCAGTATATCTTCGGCTGCTCAGAAAAATTAGTGAGTGTGGTATTCCTGCATTACAAAGAGTTGTGCAATTAACGAAGTGGGATAAGTTAAAAGTTATCGGAAAAATGCATGTTAAACCTACATTTTTATAAGCGGTATTGAATAGAGGATTTGAAAATAATTACTCTATAAAACCAAATATACGTAATATTTCAATTTTCGTTTGAAATTAATTTATAATTATCGATATCTATAAAATGCGCACTATAAAAAAGCCGCCCTTCTATTTGAACATTTTTACCTGAAATACTTATCCTTTCCTTAAGTTCTTCTGATGTCTTATTATCCTTAAAGGTCCAGAGGCTGCCGTCACCGGTAAGTACACCGTAACAATGACCGTGAATATTACAATCATGGTTAGCATTATGTTTATGGGAAAGATAGCACCCTAAACAGACAATTTCTCCAATAACCGAAACATAGGCGCCGTCGGTTAATTGAGGTGTAAACACAGGAGTTACGCTCTTTGAGCTAAACAGGTTGTAAGGACCTAAAATTTCAATAATTTGACCGCCCCAAAAACCTACCGGTATAAGAGCCGCCGCAACAGCAAATCCTGTAATGAGGCGAATTGGAATATTTACTTTTCTGAAAAACATAAAGAACGCTTGTTAGAACCAATGGTTTTTTTCATTATCTGTTCTTTCAAGCCCTGATGCGCTTCTAATCGTTCGAGTTTTTCAGAAAGCAATCGACATATTCCTAATTGGGCTTGATACTCGATTTTGCAATTGGGGCATTTTTCCAAATGAGTATTAATCTGAGCGTGTGTTTCATCAGATAATTCCAAATTAATGTACGGAGCTATAAACTCAGAAACTATTTTACAATTCATTCCTCATCCTCCTCGCGGTAATAACCCTCCTGCTTTGCGTACTTTGAAAGGAGTTTAAACATCAACTTACGAGCCCGTGATAATCGTGACCGGATCGTGCCTATGGGACAATCCATTATGTCGGCAATTTCTTTATATGAAAATCCCTCTATGTCTGAAAGGATTAGTATCATTCTAAATTCATAAGACAACTTTGAAAGCGCTTCATTTATTTCATCGCTCAAATAATTATTTAGAATAGAATCATCAAGTGAGTCGGAATCGAAATATTGTTTATCTTTTATTATTTCGACGAACGGTTCAACAGTATTGTAATCAACATGTTCAGGCTGTTTTGCTTTTTTTCTGTATTTATTAATAAAAGTGTTTTTTAATATCTTAAACAACCAAGCTTTACAACTGGTGCCCGGTTCAAATTGGTCAAAAAACCGGAATGCTTTAAAATACGTCTCCTGAACAAGGTCTTTTGCGTCTTCTTCATTATATGTCAGTTTTAGAGCCCCGTTGTACAGCGTATCCATATGCACAAGCGCTTCAGACTCGAACGCTTCCTTTTTTTCGTCTATATTTTTCCACATGGAATTATCCCCTCACCAGTATAAGAAGAGCCGTAATGCAAATTTTAAAAATGCTGAAAAATAGTTGACTCCCTCAATTTACTATACGTTTTAAATTATCACTGCTGCCGAATTATTTCAGACGGCACTATTGTCAGTAGAAAACTCATTTACCTCAAATAGAGTATCGTTTTTTAACAGTAAGGCGGGCTGAATAGAATTATTATAGATGTTTGGTAAGTGCTTACTCCGTTTTGTGATCCAGGAATCGTTGAATCCCATTTTTTTTACCTGGTTCAGCGTTTTTACAGCTTCACTGTAATCATTAAAATTGCCTACCTGAATCTTCCAGAAGTCTCCTTCTTTGGCAAGTGTCGCATTTTTAATATCGAGTAATATCAGATTATTAAGCATATTTTCTGCTTCGGTTTTATTCGTAGTAGCTATAAGTTGAACTGTAAAAAACGTTGGCGGGTCTAAAATAGATTGCTCCTGAATTTTCTCAGGATTTATAGATGACCTGTACTGGATTAACCACGCATCTATCCAGCCGAACTTTTGCAGCAGGTCGCGCTCTTTTTCCGCCTCTACTCTTGATGTAAAATCGCCAATCTGTACCTTCCATAAATTATTCTCTGATACAAGGAATATTGTTTTTTCGGTATATTCACGTAATCTCTTTTTTTCTTCCTGCGCCCGGTCAAATGTTTGGGCGGCTAATACCTGAATTTTGAAAAAATCTTTTTCATCGATATCCGGCGGGGGTATGTCTGCCTTTTCCGACTGTGCTTTTATTGGGGGTAAAACTTGTTGTTCAGCAGCAGGTTCTTCAGGCTTGCTTTTAATGACAGAAGAAGAACTTACTTCCTTTGTTCTACTGCATGCGGTTGCAAAAATACAGAACAATAAGATACCGTGCATGGTATATTTTGCAATTCTGTATAAATTCATTTGTGATAAAAGACTATTTAATCGTAAAAGTATAGGTTTTTTTGGTTCTAACAGCCATGGGTTCATTTTTAATGTTACGTGCCGGTTGAAATTTACATCCCACTGCTGCTTCTATTGCATACTTTTCCAAAACTTTACTTCCGGTCGTATTTCTTATAACCTTCACCTCGGTAACATTACCTTTCACATCAACAAGGATTTCTAAATCGATAATACCTTCATTTCCTTTTTTCTTTTCCGAATCAGGATATTCAGGCCATTTTTCAACAGTCGGGCGCGGGCTCACAGAAATTCCGGGCAGCCCTATACCAGTGCCCATTTTCGGCATTTCAGGAAGTTCGACGTAACTCAACATCTCAACTTCAAATACAATATCTTCCAACATCTCTTCAATTTCATCGGATTCAACCGGAACAGAGGGCATCTTAGGAGGGGGCGGCATCCTTTGCATGTACTTTGTTTCAGGAATACTCTCCACATTTAAAATTATATCGAGAGGTACAAAAGGAATGATCTCTATCTCTTTGGGCTTCTGAGAAGTAAACGAAACTACAATAAGAATCAGCAGAGTGAAGATGATTCCCAACTGAATATAATAACCTTCTTTATCCCTATCATCCACTTTAGGATGTTTTGGCGAACGAAGCGTAACGTAAAAACGTCTCTGTAGAAAGTATTTTTCAAATTTAATAAGCATAACATTATTCCAAAAAAAAGAGGCAGTAAGAAAAATACCACCTCTTTTTTACATAAAAAAAGTCAACATAATCTTCCTAAATATATATTAAATTGCGCTTTATTAATAACTTACCACTCCTTCTCATCTTTTGATTACAAATTTAACCGGAATTGAATACCAGAATTTAGTCGGTATGTTTCTCTGCTTAGCGGGAATAAACTTTAATTGCATAATTGCTTTTTCCGCCGCTTCATTACAGCCGCTTTCCCCTAAATTTGACTGGAGAATTTTAGTTTGTAACGGATCACCCTTTTCACTTACGAGAACACTCACGGTTACTTTACCCTCGACGCCCGCCATTTTAGCCATTGGAGGATACACAATAAGTTGCAGTAATCGATCAATACCACCGATAATTTCTGGCTGGTCCTCGACCGGCAAGAATTCGGGAATATTTTCGTCAACCATAGCAGGAGGCGGTGGAGGCGGTGTAAACGTTTGATAATACGTGACTTCTGTCATCTCTATGGTAACATCTTCCATCAAATCTTCAGATTCGGATTCAACAGGGACAGTTGGCATCCTTGGAGGCGGTGGACGTTTAGCTTGCTCAGTTTCCGGAATGTCCTCCATCTCTATTCTTTTATCCAATGTGCCAACATCAATTTGCTCAACCTCAAATTCTTTGAAAGCCATAAATAAAACAAGATGCAGGATTATTGAAACAACGAGACATGCTTCAAACAATCTACGTGTCCGAAGCCTCATATTTGCCTTCGGGTTAATCTTCATTTTAGACTCCCTTCAGCTAAGTAATTAATATTTTAATTTTTATATTATAAAAATTCAGGCACTCTTAATTGATTTATGTTTTAAATCCCATCCTGTCTATACTATTAAACGCCGGTAACATGAAAAAAGTTCAATTATTTAATAATTATCTCACCTTTAAACCTGTCGCAAAGTTTACCCTTAATGCGTTTGCTTTTCGAAGTTCATTGTTCGCATCATTAATCAATTCCATCGGGACTTTTTTATCATACTTGAGCGACATCGTTAACTGTGGATCCGAATTGACCCGATTGGAGGCACTCCTATACAGTGATTCATCATTGACACTGACACGAGCGTCATCAAAAGACATTAGTCCTTTACTACTGATCCAGAGGTAGCTTGTATGCCTGCGGCTTTCAATTTTTTGTATTTTCATTGCCTCCGGCAAATCAACCGGCAGTCCTTCGAACAGCCTTAGTACGGTGGTAACCATAAAAAAGAACAACAGCATAAATATAATATCAGGAAGAGAAGCTGTCGGAATATCTGACTTTACTTTAGATTTTCTATTAAATTTCATGGAGAATATCTCCGGTTATTACTTTTCGACTTCTGCAATTGAAATTCTATCTGCCTCGGCTAATTTAATCTGGTCAAGCACTTCAATAAATACATCGTATTCTGTTGCTTTATCCGGTTTGAGCGAGACAATTAATAAATCCCTCATTCCCGGTGCCTCAAGGCGCGCCCGGATTATTTTTTCTATTAAAGGAATCGGGGTCGGATCATCCGCAATCATAACCTCACCGGAAGCATTAATAAAAACGTTAACGATATTTTTTTTCGGGACATTCATTTGATCACCCCACTGCGGCAGAAAAAGGCCGATTCCTTTATCGGTATTAATCGTGGTTGTCACCAGGAAAAACACCAATAACAGAAACGCAATATCCGCCATAGAACACATCGGGATTTCGCCGACATCTCTTGTTCGTTTTTCAACAACCATACATTAATTCCTTCTTTTTATGTAGTTGCAGCCGACATTTCAATCAGGCTGTCGACAAGGTCAACGGAGCTTTCCTCCATATCAATTATGAGCTTATCGATTCGTGATACAAAAAAGTTATTAAAAACCTGAATGATTATGGCAACAATCAGTCCAAAAAGTGTTGTTAAAAGTGCTATCGAAATACCTCCTGCAACAATTGAAGGGCTGATATCATTTGCATTTTTAATTGCATCGAAAGCCTTTACCATACCATATACTGTTCCGGTAAATCCGAGCATTGGTGCAATAGCGGTAATTGTAGATAACCAGATAAGCCCGCGTTCTAAAAATGCCATTTCGACGGTACCGGCATTCATAATGCTCTTTTCTACCTGCTCAATCCCACGTTTTGAGCGTATCAATCCCGCATGAAAAATAGCAGCTACCGGACCACGTGTATTTGCGGACACATCAAGCGCTTGTTGAATACCGCCTTCCTGAAGGGCAGTTTTGACTTTAATTAAAAATTTACGCGTATTGACAGATGCACGTAAAAGTGTAAATAATTTCCACAATGATATTGCAATACCGAGAATAAGCAGAATTA
The DNA here is from genome assembly GCA_001304035.1 of bacterium SM23_31. Lineage (GTDB taxonomy): Bacteria > SM23-31 > SM23-31 > SM23-31 > SM23-31 > SM23-31. The sequence goes on from LJUD01000147.1 coordinate 6,689, forward strand.
AAATGGGATACATAAAACCGCCGCCTTCATGAAAGTATCTTAACATCGCAATTAACCTCCCGTAAAATCGTAACTTACTTTAAAAACAGCTATTTGTTAATTATAAAAACGTTACACGTTCATTTTTTAATTTCAAACACTAATTTTACGTATTATTTTCTCAAATGTCAATATTTTTTTTGCTAAGTTTCTATTGTTTCTGCCCTTGAAATCATATACTTTAAATTATAACATTTCACCTACATTAATAGGTACTATGTAATATTTTTTTTCATTCTCTGTGTGACTATTCCGTTTTAAGATTAAATGACAGCGAAATTCTGTGAGAATTGCCGAGTTCGTTAAAGTCATCGAAACTTGTAAATGCGTAGTCCAAGTGTATTCGTTTAACATATGCACCAAATCCAAATGAAAGTCTCCTGATATCGTCATAGCCCACACGAATAGAAGCTAATTCTTTATATTGCAGCTCAGTCCCGTAATGCATGTCAATACTGACAGAACCGATATGATGTTGAGCGGCATATTCACGATTTTCGAACCGGATGTCAGCATCAACTACAGGAATAAACGTTACAGGAAATCTTCCGGGTATAAATTTATAAGCAGACCCTATTTTTAACATGGGCGAAATTAATTCTTTACGTCCCGTATCCCAG
>LJUD01000148.1 GCA_001304035.1 bacterium SM23_31
CTTCGCAAAGCAAATATTCCGTATACCATTGTTGCGGGACTGCGTTTCTATGAGCGAAAAGAGGTGAAAGACGTTCTTGCCTATTTAAGCCTTATCGTCAATCCCCGGGATACCGTTAGCTTGAAAAGAATTATAAATTATCCGCACCGCGGTCTTGGGAAACAAACCCTTGCAAGAATCGAACAGTACGCTGCTGAGAACAGCTTACCGCTGTTTGATATGCTGAAGCATGCCCAGAAAATTCCAGGCATACCCGCAAGGCGCTCTGAGGCAATTTTAACGTTTTACAAACTTATTACTAAATACAGAAAGCTTAGAAAAAAGGTTTCAATGGTTGAATTAGTCTCCGCTCTCATAGAAGAAGCGCAGATCCTGCAGCAATTGCAGCTCGAGAGCGTGCAAGATTCTAAAAACAGGCTCGAAAACGTCCGTGAGCTCCTCAGAGCGATCGATGAATATGCTGCGCAAAACCCGAAGGCAACGATTGAAAATTACCTTGCTGAAATAGCCCTTCTGGCGGATATTGATACATGGGATAATTCTCAACAACGTGTATCTCTCATGACCCTCCATTCAGCAAAAGGTCTTGAGTTCCCGGTTGTATACATAACGGGTCTTGAGGAGGAAATACTCCCGATTAAACAGGCATTGGATGACCCGGAAGAGCTTGAGGAAGAGCGACGGCTGTTTTATGTCGGCGCTACCCGCGCCAAGGATGTTTTACATCTTTCATCGTCAAAATTTCGAGGGCTTTTTGGCAGGCTGGCGGAATATTCTCCGTCACGCTTTTTACATGAAATCGATAAAGATACAGTATTCATGACGGAAAACGACCTAACATTTACATACTATACACCGTACCGGAAAACGAAACAACCGAAATTAGTACCGGCTTCTCAACTAATAAGCAACGAAAAATATGTTGTGGGCATGATGGTCAGTCACCCGGATTTTGGTATGGGGATAATTAAGACTGTCGAAGGAAGAGGGAGCGATACCAAGCTTAAGATCATGTTTGAAGACAATGGATTGAAAAATATCAAAGCTCGAAAAGCACCCCTAACTATTGTTGAAACGTGATATGCATTAAAACTTTGAAAAATTTCACAATTTATTCATTTACGATTTTATTTTCACTAAAAAATGCAAATTTTAGATGTTAGCAATTTACCGGGTGGCACCCCCAAACGAGTTTGGGGGTGCCACCCGGCCGGAATATAATATTAGAGGCACTACTGTCATTTTAAGAAAAATTCTCGTTATTCTGTCATTATGTTTCGCTAAGCGGGATCAGAATCTGTTCAAATCAATGCAATTTTTTGCGTCTCAGCTTCGAGTACTCGGGGCGAGATGAAACTTTCAATATTTATACTGCGTTTAATAGAATCCCCAATGAACTAAAAATTTAATATCCGGTGCTTACTATGAGACTATTAAAAAACATAACTATTTTTGGATTATTGCTATTCATATTACAATCCCAGGCTCACGGGCAGGATATTAAAACGGTGCGTGATTTCGGGTATGCGGTCTCACTCTATGACAAAGGATTGTATATAGTAGCTGTTGATGCATTCAAGAATTTTCAGTTCAATAATCCGGATGACCCGAGAAATGCCGAAGCACAGTCCTATATCGGCAAATCATACATGGCATTGGAAGAATATGAAAATGCAAGGGCGGCTTTCGAGGAATTTGCACTGCTGTACAGGGAGTCTCCGTTATATCCCGATGTCTACCGCCTTTTGGCGGAGTGCTGTGAACGTCTCGGCGAACCGGAAACAGCGGCTCAGAGGCTTGAAGCCTTAGGCGACATTTTATTTGCCGAGAGCAGGCATGCCGTCCCCGCGTTATACCGAGCGGCTGAGATTTATATAACCATCGGCAAAACCGAAAAAGCGTATAATCTGTTGTCCAGGTTGATCGATAATTATCCTGAGCATCAACTATACCCCAAAGCCGTTATTCTTTTGTCCAATCTTTATGCGGAAAATGGGGAATACGGCAAGGCGATACGGGAACTGAGAAAAATTGAGGATTCCGGTGTCGAAAATACTGTAAAATGGGAAGCGGCATATTTCCGCGGGATATATGAACTCAAAGTCAACAAGGTTACCAGTGGTGAAAAGACCCTTCAGTCAATTTTGACAGGCGCTCCTTCTGATTCATCGATCTACCAAAAAGCGGTCCTTGTGCTTGCAAGACACTATCAAGCCGTGAACAAGCATGATGAAGCGCAGCGCGTACTCGAACGGCTCATAAATGTTGGGAGGGCTAATCCGCATCTTAAGGGGCAGGCTTATATGCTTTTGGGAATAAATCATCATTTACGCAGTAATTATAAAGAAGCGGAAAAGGCATTTCAGCAGGCGCTGGAAATACTGGACAACACTTCATCGGCTTACAGGGAATGCCTCTACTACACCGGATTAAATTATACTAAGCTTGAGGATAATAGACAGGCATTCTCATTCTTAAGCCGGATGTTTTCGCAGGAGTGGCTGGATACTCTCGATGGACGCGCCGCTGCCCCGTACGAGTTCGAGGCATTAAGGCTGTATTTTCGCACGGCTAATCTGACAAATGCCTCCGTTGATATTACGCTCTACTCGAAAGCTATCCTTGAAAAATCGGGAATGTTCGCCGATGCTGAAATGTTTTTACGATGGGGTGACCTGTTTCTCGAATCGTCAGTCCCACGTACGGCAAAGGCGCTCTACGAAAAAGGAATTTCCAAATTCCCTGGAAGCAGGGGAAGCGATTTTCTTTTCTTGGATCTTGGAAAAACAAATGAGCTTTTAGGGGAATACCTTACGGCATCCGGATCGTATGAAAAGGTTCGCAACAACTTTCCGGGGGGAGAGGTTGCTCATCTTGCCGAAGAGCGGGCGGATTACATTACACGGAAATTTTCTACACTCTCACAAGAAGAAATCATTCAGAAGCGCTCACAATTCTTTAGTCAACTTGAGCAAATTCTTACCGGGCAGAGAACTCCGGAACAAATACAAAATGAAGCATTTATACAGGGTAAACACTATTTTGATATTCGGGAAATTGATAGGGCATTAAAAAGTTTTTCAACTATCATCGAAGCGGGCGCCGCCGGTCAATATTACACCGATGCACTCAAATATGCCGCACAACTGCATGATGACCTGTTTCATATTTACTCGTTTGAGGGTGACCCTATAATGGCAGAAAGAGAAGGGCGAGCAGCACTTAATTATTACACGATGTTTCTTGAGCAATCGGGTTCCGCAGATTTCAGCGATACTGCCCGCAGGAGGGCGTTTGATTTGACACTCGAATTGACGGAAAATCCCGATGAGAAGATCCAACAGGCGCGCATACTGGTGCAATCCCTGCAAAATCAACGATATGAGGATGCGGCTGATTACGGTCAATATAAACTGGCTAAACTTATTATTAAGTACGAAAACAGTGTTGCTGCGGTTTCCGATGCTGTAAACCTGCTTGGACGTCTGGAAATGGAATCATTTGATAAACCAATCCAGGAAGACATTCTCTATCTTCAAGTTGCAGCCGGGCAAAAATTACTTGATAACACAAGGATAATCCAGTCGTGTTCGCGGTATATGTCGGACTATTCACGCGGTTCTCATGCGCCGGAAGTGCGTTATTGCGGGGCAAAAGCATTGTTCAATACCGGAGATGCAGCTACAGCGAAGATGTGGACAGATCAACTGCGTAGTGATTTTTATTACAGTGATTACGCAGACAGCGCTTACGTGCTGTTAGCCGATATTTTACTTAAGGAAGGCAATACAGAAGAAGCGTTAACGCTCTACCGCCGGGCTATACGTTCTGTTTCCGAGTATGAGAAGCCGGGATTTTTGGCTTTACTGCTCTGGAAAACGGGGGATGCTTATGCACAAAAGCGGGATTTTACTGGTGCGGCTGACCACTACGGTATGTACATAGCTGCAGCCGGTGATATTAATAAAAAATCAAAAGGATACAGCGCATTAGCAAAAGCTTATGCATCCCAGGACAGTCTTGATGCCGCTATTAATGCTTACCATGAGATTATTTCATTGAATCCCGATTCGGCTCAGACTTTTAATGCCGAAGTTGAAATTGCCTACCTGCTTTTACAGCTGGCAAGCAGTCCTGTAGATATAAATCTTGACGAAAAGCTTAGAAGAGCGCGGCAGGCATTTCTTGAAATAGCCCGGAAACCTCTCCCCGACACTACACGTGCACGGCTTGAATATTCGGCGCTTTTATGTTTATATAACCTTGACAGGCGGGAAGAAGCAAATAATGAGAGAAGCGACTTTGAAAAAAAGTATAGAAACCTGCCTGATGAACTTATGGATGATTATAAAAGTCTGTTGCGTGTTGAAGAAGGAGCGGTACACCAGAGGACAGGGATGAAATTACTCCAGACAGCAGACCAGAAAGAGGCGGATAACCGCCTCAAGGATGCAGAAAATATATTCAAAGATGTTATAGAGAAATATCCGGGCAGTAAAGCTCAGCAGCTTGCAGAGTTTTATTGGGGCTTGCAAATGGCGGTCTTTCAAAATCGTTTGGATGAAGGAATGCCGCTATTAACGAATTTTCACAGAAAATATCCCGATTCACCTTATTTATATAATGTGTATAAACAACTCGGCACCTACGAGATGAATCTCGAATGGTACAGGGATGCTTATGTGTCGTTCAGCAGAGCGATCGAGACGCCAAAAGGCAGGAACGACCGCAAGCTTCATTCGGACTTTATTAAAATGTGCATATATATCGGGGATAATACTATGGCAATTGATGCAATTCGTGACTATTTACAGCATTTTCCGAATGCCCCGGATAGAATGGAAAAACAAATTCTTATCGGAACACTATACAGCGAGCTGAAAGAGTATGATGCTGCATTTTATCATTTAAAATCGATACTTCCTTCAGCAAATCCTGATGACCAAATAATAATTCAGTACAACATCGGCTTGAATCTTTATGAGCAAAAAAAATTCACACTCGCTATAGCGGAATTGTTAAAGCTTATTGAATACAGCAGTCCTTCTTCATTCATTGAAACTTCTTACCATACTCAAGCTAAATGGTATATTGGCAAAAGCTTTAAGGAAATCGGGCAGTATGAAAATGCTTTACACTATATTGATGAACTCTTGAACACGATTCCTTCTAATGATCCCCGTCATCAGGAAGCGCGCAAAGAGAAAGAATATATTCTCGAACTCATGAAAATAAAGAAGTAGTATGCAGCTTATAACACCCGACGAAACCCGGCGCTCCTGCCGCATTATCAAAGCCGCTCTTAAAGAGGATATACGTACCGGCGATATTACTACAAATGCCGTAGTAAGCCCCCGAAGAAAATCTTATGCTTTTATCATTTCAAAATCGAGAGGAATTCTCGCTGGCATCCACTTCTGCGCCCAAACGTTCTCCATTGTAAACGAGAATATTAGTATATCCTTTCCGGTAGAAGAGGGCAAGAGTATCAAAAAAGGGCAGCGTGTTCTGGAAATCAGGGGTTCTACAGGTACTATACTGAAGGCGGAACGAACAGCCTTGAACCTGTTGGGACGCATGTCGGGAATTGCCACGTTAACTGCAAAATTTGTTGAAAAAGTAAAAGGAACGGATACTAAAATACTTGATACCCGAAAAACCATGCCCGGATTGCGGCTGTTCGATAAATATGCGGTCAGAGCAGGAGGTGGTTACAATCACCGGTACGGGCTCGATGATATGTTTTTGATAAAAGAGAATCACATCGCCGCAGCCGGAGATATTGCAGCGGCAGTACAGAAGTGTCTCGATTACCGCAAGAGGCACAATAAGGATATGCAGATTGTTTCCGAGGCGTCGTCGCTTGAAGATTCGGAAAAAGCTGCCGGTGCCGGCGCAGACAGGATACTGCTCGATAATATGACGCCTCACGAGGTTCACCGGATTGTAAAAAAATTACGCGGAAAAGTTGAGCTTGAAGTGTCCGGGGGGATTACGCTGAAAAATGTCCGTGCATACGCTGAAACAGGTGTTGACTACGTATCTGTCGGTATGCTCACCCATTCCGCGTCCGCCCTTGATTTTTCGCTATTGGTTATATAATAAACACTGGGCAGCAGGGATAGCAGCATAAAAAAGCCCGCCACGTGGAATTGCTGATACACTTTTCTACTCTGTTGGTGATAACACCAACAGAGAACGAACCAATCGAACCAACAGAGAACGAACCAATCGAACCAACAGAGAACGAACCAATCACACCAACGGAGAATGGATCCCAATTACGCCAAAAGTTAACGGACAAATCACACCAAAAGAGAACGGATAAAGGAAGTAGGGGCGCAAGGCATTGCGCACATACGTTGGGGCAGTATCAAAAATTATATCCTTATTCTTTGTAGAGATTGTCACCAATAAACAGCCCTAATCCTCCCCGTAGCGGCGACCCGGCGGGTCGCCAATACAATTTCGATAATAACCGGCAGTTAAGAATATTGCAATTTATATTATCGGCAAGAAGCTTAAAGAAGTTATTCCAGCTCCAGTTCCTCGGTTAAGAGCTGCTTTTGGTATAATCCGGCATATAGACCGCCGAGTGCGAGCAGTTTATCATGCGTTCCCTGCGCTGCAATTTCGCCGTCATCAAGAACATAAATAATATCCGAGTCTTTTATTGTAGATATTCTGTGGGATATGATAATACTTGTCCGTGATTTCATTACGTATTTCAATCCGCGCAGGATTTCTTCCTCGGTTTTTGTGTCCACGCTTGAAAGGGCATCATCGAGTATGAGGATTTTCGGTTCACGGATTACCGCCCTTGAGATTGCAGCCCGCTGTTTTTGCCCGCCGGAAAGATTGATGCCCCGCTCTCCGAGCATTGTCTCATACCGTTCAGGAAAAGCCTCTATATTCTCCCGGAACTGCGAGATTGTCACGGCTTCATAAAGCTGCGGATCGGAGTGTGTATCGATCCCGTATGCGATGTTTTCTTTTATCGACTCTGAAAAGAGAAACGTTTCCTGGGGAACAATGCCGATGTGTTCACGAAGAATACGCAGGGGTATCGTTCTAATATCGTGTCCGTCAATAAAAACCGTGCCGGGAGGGGGATCATAGACACGCGGTATCAGGCTGGTGAGGGTGCTCTTCCCGGAACCCGTGGGCCCGATAATCGCCGCCGTGCTCCCCCGCGGAATTCTGAGACTAATATTTTTCAGTACCGGAGGCTGGTTTTCTCCATAGGAGAAGGTAAGACCTCGTATTTCTATCTCACCTGAGAGGTTTGTTATATCCGGCAGTGCAAACGCATCGTTAATTGCGGGTTTTG
>LJUD01000149.1 GCA_001304035.1 bacterium SM23_31
GCCTTCTATTTCCAGAGAAGGTGAAACGGCAGAACAGCGTCAGCGGCGGCAAGAACAGCTCAACACGAGGCTCGAAGAAATGCGCAAAAACGATAAATACGCACAACTCTTCGACCGGCAGGTAGCACCGGAAGACCAGAAGGATATGGATGCCCAGACAAAGATCGTAACAATGGGGGCACGGATACTCAAGAACTACCGGCCGTCGCCCACAGGGGGTTCGGGTCAAGCACAAGCAGCTACATATGACATGCTTGGCGCTTTCTCATATTTGATAGAGTTGTGGGGATCGCCGGCATTTGATGCCGATGAGAACGGCGACGGGAGAGTCGATAGCAATGAAACTCTCAAATGGATCGATGTCGAACTGGGAGGGGAAGGCTGGATAATGCCGCATAAAGTAAATCATCCCGATCTTGGAGAAATATGGATCGGAGGTACACAGAAGAAACACACGCAGAGAACTCCTCCCGCACGGTATATTGAAATGGAAGCACTGAAAAATGCGCAGTTCGTGATGTACTGTGCCAGCCAGTTCCCCAAAGTAGAAGTAGATGAGATAAAGGTAACGCCCGCAACGGAAAATCTTTTATGGATTGACGTAGCGGTCAAAAATGACCGTGTCTATCCTACATTTTCCGCAAGGTCGGAAAAGCTCGGACGAGCCGTTAAGGATAAATTTACATTCAGTTCGTCTGATAATATCGACCTTGTTTCTGTTCCGCCGGGCAGGGTAATACTCGATCCCCTGAACCAGCAGACTGCAGGTGAAACAGTTAGTGTAAAAGAGATGGAATTAGGCCTGGAGGGACAGCAAACACTTCGCTTCCGCTATCTTGTGAAGATGGATGGTACAAGCGGCTGGGTGGAATTTGAAATAGCTTCGCAGCGAGGCGGTACGGATAAAAAAAGAATTTCAATTCGTATCGAAAACTAATACCAGCCTATAATTTATGTAATGAAAACGAGAGGGTGCCGGTGGATAATACTGCCGGCGCCCTTTTTTATACACTCGGTTTTCCGAATGTGAGTTTTAAAACTCATGGAAGCCTCAGTTAAAACTTAAAAGAGAAATTGAAGATTTCTATTGCGGGAAAGTGTAAAATATTGTATATTTATTGATGATTTAGCGGGAGTAGCTCAGCGGTAGAGCCCCTCGTTGCCAACGAGGCTGTCGCGGGTTCAAGTCCCGTCTCCCGCTCACGGCGGCTTTTGCCAAGGGCGACGTAGCCAAGTGGCTAAGGCGGAGGTCTGCAAAACCTCTATTCATCGGTTCGAATCCGATCGTCGCCTCAAATATTTGACTTCTGCAATAAGCTGTTTTAAAAACGTTACGTTAATTAAATCTGCACCAATGAAAAGGTGCATTTTTAATTTGCACCGGCTGGTTATATACACTTTAACCACTGTACTGCTTCATATCTGTTTATATTTTCCACTGTATTACGGCGTGCACTTTTTTGCTTGCCTTTATTTTTTAAAATAGATACATTTAAAACTGCAGGTTATATTTTGTAAAAATTTAATAAATAAAAGTAATTATGATCTGATATCAAAGTATTTAGATTTTGCCGGGGTGGCGGAATTGGTAGACGCAACGGACTTAAAATCCGTTGGGCTTTTTAGTCCGTGCCGGTTCGAGTCCGGCCCTCGGTACATAGTAAAAACAAGGACTTAGGTTACACATCTAAGTCCTTTATTTTTTATCCGGAATTTTTTACTCCCACCATTACTCCCACCATGAATGAAGCGTTTCTAGGGAAAATGAGGCAAAAGAAGATATTCAAAATTCGGCGGGAATTGACAGGCTGATGTTTTAAAACCCGTCCGCAACCATTTGTGGCAATTTGCAAAGGTGCAGGGAAAATAAAGTATAGAGCTAACACTATGCTCACTGGTTGAAAACGCAAAGGCAGCCATACGACGAACTGTAATGGTAACGAACTCCCGCAACCGCCTGAAAGTCTCGGCGATTTCAATCCAGTGCAGCAAAATGTTAGCAGTCGAGTAAACAATAACTACAATATTAACCTTGAGATGAATAGCTCTATAATATAAGCATTTATAAACCTCAGCAATTTTTCCCTGCTGTTTATAGAAAGTTCATTTTGAAATGCTTCGATTCTGAGAGGAGTTATAGCCATCTGTTACTGTTTTTAAAAAAGCTATGATTGCATCCTCTTCTTCATCCGTTAGACCAAGGTGTCCTAGTTCTTTTTTGTTGACGGTCTCCGAAACCTCCGGCGCAGGCCATTTCTCAGTATCCCTGGTATTATAAAAATGAACAATTTCTTTGAGAGTTTTAAAATATCCGTTATGCGAGTAAGGCGCTGTTAGGTCAATATTGCGCAGCGTTGGTACTTTGAATTTTCCATTTTCTGATTCCTTCTTGACTATTGTGCCAAGACCAAAATCAATCCAGTTTTCACCTTTAGGATTAAATTCTTTAGGCATTTTGTAAAAGGGATTGTCAGGATTTCTTGGGACTCCTAAATTATCATAAGTATAATCAGTAAACATTGGTGGATTACCTTGTTTATCCGGTTTACTGGGATGGCATGCGGCGCACCGGCCTTTTTTTTCATCCTCAAAGAGTTGTAAACCCAGTAATTCCTGTTCAGTTAATTGTTCTTTGCCCGCAAGATATGAATCATATTTCGAATCAAAGGGATTCAATTCCGCTGTTTCTTCATAATTAGCAATTGCATCAACAATAAAATCGTAGGCTGTTTCAACATTTTCCAGGCTATTAGGACCATAAACATCGTCGAACAAGTTAGCATAAGCCGCGATTCGGATTTTCTTAACTACCACTGATTTGTCAGTATTGTTCATTTCTAAAGGATTAAGAAACGGACCTTTTGCTTGTTCAGCCAGAGTTGCCGCCCTTCCGTCCCAGAATTGGCCACCTACATAACTGCTGTCTGAGTCGGAATAATGAAAATAAGGACTAAAGGCAGCATAAGCAGCGGCTGGGGCATTTCTATTTCCTGCACGGGTTTTCACCGCTCCTCCCGATTCTTCCCTGGATTTAATATCTTCAAAACCATGAATCGGATCATGGCAAGTTGCACAAGATTCCCCTGCTGGAGACGATAGATTTTTGTCAAAAAATATTTCTTTACCCAACTTTTCTTTTGGGGTTAGATGTTTGGAAAGATCAGTTTTTACAATAAAATCAGACTTAATTTTTTTTAATTCCTTTTCGCAGCCCGAAATAATAAGAAATGTAGACGCAAGGAACATGAAAGCTGTTATAACTTGGTTTTTCATAGATTATCTCCTCTTTCAATAGAATGTAGGACAAAAGTTTTTCTATTGAAAAAATATTATTCCCGAACATATGAAAATTAGAACTCGTACGACAACTCGAAACCTGCTCCAATATCAATGGAATTTTTTTCATCGTTTACAGGAAAACTCATGAAGAATCCTGGACCTATACTGAAATTGTCTTTTATGTTTATTTCTGTTGACATTTCCAAGGTAATAATATCTGTAGATTGATAATAGATATCTCCGATTGCCGCAAAAGAGTTATTTAGCGGTAGTTTAAAACCTCCAATTAATCCCCATTCATCTTGCCGTTTAGGGATACCATTTTGTGTCTCGAAATAGGCATTCAGGTATAAAACACCGGAATTAGTTTTTTTTGTTAGAATGAAAGTCGCTATCCAATCAGTTTCAGATTGAGATTTATTCATAGGAAATTGTGCTGATAATAATGTAGATATAGCAGTAGAATTATGATTTGTATAAATCCATAACTGCTGCCAGGATATATTCATGGATTTCTCAACATCAATAATGCCCTCTCCAACATCAATTGTTGGTAACGTAAAAGTAAAAAGTGATTTTTCAACTAATGGAACTCCATTAGGTGTAAAGCTCAGGCTTGATTGAAAGTTGCACTGGTTATCACTTTGAATTGAGCTTATAAATCCAAATTCTAATTTCCCCGGTGTTCCGGGTTGACCATCGGTAATCGAGCTATAGGCTGTAATTTCAGGATCGATATCTGGTTTCTGAGAATTTGTTGATTGACACATACCACCCTTAGACAATATGTGTAAATACAAAATTAGAGCTAAGAGAATTATTCGAGATAAGTTCATTTCGTTTTTTCAACATTTATTTTAGTTTTTAAGTGCTGCTAACTATGGTTTATACAGATCATGTATAATAACTTATATACAGCACATACGGCTATATAACACACCAATGTGATAGTAAGAAAAAATCCGTCTCACTCAGCGGGATAAAATCCCAGAGCTGCATCGTTTACGTCTTCATAAAATTCCCTTTTTCGATTAATTAGAGTAAGCCACATGACGCGGCTGCGGAAAACCTTCATAATAATATTACACAATTTTTATCATAGTTTTGAGTGATAATCCGCAATTTATCTGTGGTTATTACAAAATTCAATACTAATGAAAAACTAATGAAAGCTCGTATCAACAGGAACAGTAGGATAAAAAATAGAATTCGCAAGAAGATTAGAATAAATACAATTTAACATTACGAATTATTTTTATTATTGTCAAGCATTTTTACTTCCTTCTTTTATTTGAGATTTTACAGTATAATTGCACCGATATCAATTCCCCGGCTTCGCCTTCCTTGCCCGCTCCGATTCCTACATTTCCTTAATAGCCTGTAGCACTTCAGCCCGGATTCCTTCAATGTAATACACCTTTAGCCGTGTAAGAGAAAGTAAAAAATGAAATTGTAAATTAACAGCATTTTTTGTTGATTTTGGTTGTTTTTCTTATTACATAAAGGCTAAAAATCCTGAGTTACCAATGACCTTCTAACTAATTCTATTCAAAAATAATGAAACAATTAATAAGAACAATTATAGGTAAATTATTTAAGTCAAAAATAGGAATTATAATTACTTTATGTGCAATATTCTCCGGAATAACATTGTCAATTCTCAGAAACGAAAAATCAGATAGTTCACTTGATTATTATTTCTCAGCTTGGGTCACAGGAGTTGTATTTATTATGTTTACTGGAGCGTTATCCTTATATGTTACTGAGCATTGGTTGAAAATAAAAGAATCTATTAATTATGACGAAAAATTAATTATAGTAATTGTAACTATAGGTATCACATGTCTAATGTTATTAGCCGTAGTTCATATCCTTTGTAGATAATTTATAGAGCAACAATATACCGAATCTGCTGAATCTATCGATGAGGGATTTTAAAAATAGCGGTACATGGCAGATATTGAATGTTACACCGGAAGAAGAAAAGATACTCAAAGTCATGATAATCGAGGGCATACCGACTGCGCGGGATTGTTTCACGATACTTAATACGATTAGAAATATTGATTGAAGGAATTTTAAATTAGCAACATTAACTCTCTATGAGTTACGCACTTTATTCGAAAGAGATAATTTGTATAAAATCGACAATGTGTAAATATTCCCGATTAAATAGAGTTTTTTCTTAAGTAAATTTTTTCAAATGGAACAGGAGAATTTAGTTTTGAAGATAATAATGGAATGTAACCATGCCTCGTGAAATCTCAATTAAACAGGTCTTGATAATTACCGTAATATCGGTGCTGATTGTTCTTATACTGGTGGGATTGAACAGACCTCGCTTAACTCTAAACGTTTCCGGCGAATTCAACTATGAGACAGGTGTTACTGAAAACGGAGAACCGTACAAAGGATCGCCTGATGCACAGATTGCAATGATTTTATATTCGGATTTTGTTTGTATCCCCTGCGGTGATTTTGCCGATGCAATTGAAGAATTGAGCAAAGAGTTTATTGAATCGGGTAAACTGCGTATTATCTTTCGCAATTTTGCTCATTATTCGGATGAATCTCCGCTGGCAGCTCAAGCAGCTATGTGTGCTCTCGATCAGGGAGCAGACAAATTCTGGCAGTACCATGATTTGATTATTGAGAATAGGGGAATCGGCTCCCGGGCATACAGTAAAGCTCAATTAAGCGCCTATGCGGTGCAAATAGGACTTGATACAACTAAGTTTAATATGTGTTTGAATTCGGAAGCAAAAGCAAAGAAAATACAGGAAGACTATGATGATGGTAAAAAAGTTGGTGTAACTGGCACTCCCAACTGGTTTATTAACGGCAGGAAATATCGTGGTTCATACTCCCCTGCAAAATTACGAAGAGTACTCAATAATTTACTTGAAAATGGGAAATAGAATACCGGTATTATTTATGCAGAAAACAGATTGGAAAAAGTGGTTGATTATTTCGTTTTCTTTTGTCGGCTTTTGGATGTCATGCTATCTGCTTTGGGCACGTTTGACAAACCATGAGGTTGCTTGTGGAAAGTCGATAAATTGTGATCTCGTACTGAAAAGTGCATATTCTGCGATTGCAGGAATCCCTGTTACATTTTTGGGCATGCTGACTTATTTGATCTTGCTTATTATTACCTTATTGCGGGGGCATGTTGTGAAGTGCTGCGATGCAAATATACGCCTGGCAACCTATGGAATTTCACTAACAGGTTTTCTATATTCGTGTTATTTGACATATATCCAGGTATTTGTATTAACCGCAACGTGTGTTTGGTGTTTGACATCGACGGCTTTAATTACAATTATTTTTATTATTACAATAAACGACGTTAGGGCAGGTTTAATGTAAACATGATAAAATAATAAGGTGGAGTCCAAATAAGGAACTCCACCTTTTGTTCTGTTTTTCTTCTGAACGTGTCTATTCATCCACTTTATTGTATATTAACTTACCTCTGATAAAAGCATTAAGTCTTTATATAATGCCTTTAACAATATAGAGCAAGCGGTACAGGCATCTCTCGTTAAGTTGAATACTAAATGCTAATATAGACTTTTAAAGCAAAAATAGGATTGGATTCCGAGCTGATAAAAATATAATATGCCTCCTCGAATACATCCTGATCCTTGTCATACTTTTTTAATTCTTTTTCCCATTTTTGCCATTATTCCCCTTTGGTCCCTTTGGATCTTTCGGTCCCTTCGGGTCACTCGTACCGCTTACACCTTTTCCACCCTTCGGACCTTTCGGATCCTTTGGCCCTTTTGGATCCTTCGGCCCCTTCGGGTCACTCGTACCACTTATACCTTTTCCACCTTTTCCCTTACCTGCGGTCATTATACCATCCACCAGAATGATACTGCCGTATTGGTCTCCGATGTTCAAAGGCTGTGAACAGGAAGTGTGGAACTTGATATACTGCAAGATACCACTTTCGTCACCCGGTTCAGGCTTACTGTCAAAAATGTAGACGTAAGTGTCACCCTTCAACCTTTCTGCACCAGCGTAACCGGCGTCGATG
>LJUD01000150.1 GCA_001304035.1 bacterium SM23_31
TGTCAAACATGCAGATTGCAATGTGCGGGAGTGTGCTGTTTTTGGCTGTTGTAATGCGGGTAATAATGATCCATGACGGTTTGCGCCGGCTTACCTTAATCGGTGTCGCTTATTTTATCGTCTCATTATGCCTTCTTTTTGTCCTGCCGAAGTATATGGATCAATTGTCAGACTACTTTCGCTGGAGCGGTCATAATGTTCTCGAGTCGCATGATTCCGTCTACGGTAATATCACGGTAACAGGGTTCGGCGGTCAGGTAAATTTTTTCAGCGGCGGACTGCTGTTGTTCACGTCGGAAGACCCGCTTTCTGCGGAGGAATCCGTTCATTTTGCGCTATTACAGCACCCTGAGCCGCGTTCGGTTCTATTAATTGGCGGCGGTCTCAACGGCGGAATACGGGAAGTGCTCAAACACGGTACCGTCGGGAGGATCGATGTGGTCGAGCTGGATGCCTCGATCATCCGCCTGGGATTGAAATACCTCCCTCCTGAAGAAGCCCCGCCCGATAATCCTGAAATAATACATTACCATTTTGTAGACCCACGATATTATCTCCAGACTGCATCCATAAGATACGATGTTGTTATATTTAATATGCCCGATCCGTCAAATGCCCTGGTCAACCGGCTGTATACGAGGGAATGTTTTCAAGAGGTGAGCGGCATATTGAATCCGGAAGGTGTGGTTTCGTTCAGCGTTACTTCTTCGGAAAATTATTTGAACGACGAGCTTGCTGCATTTCTTGCTGGAATGAAGGCAACAATCGAGACGGTATTTCCGTCATGTGTGATTTTTCCGGGAAATACGGCGGTATTTTTCGCATCGCACAGCCCGGGATATATCACCGATAATCCGGATACCCTCGCTCAAAGACTGAAAGAGCGCGCCGTCGAAACCCGCTATGTTCACCCGGCTTTTTTCTCTTTTCGCCTCTCCGGGCAACGTCTGGATAATTTCACCGCACGGATTGCAGAAACACCCCGCACCCGCATCAACACAGACCTGAATCCCGCCGGGTTTTACTATGCAATTACACTCTGGAGCACCTATTTTACGCGCCCCTTTAAAAATATATTGCTCCGGCTGGAAAAAATCCCTTACAAAGCGGTATTTTTCGGTCTATTTCTGTTATGCTCCGCACTGCCTGTTGTTCTTATCCGGAGAAAAAAACCGGTTATATTCGCAGCATATACTGTCGGATTAAGCATGATAAGCCTGGAAATGATTGTATTGCTCAGCTATCAATCCTTCTACGGCTATATATATGCACATATCGCCGTTTTGATTGCATGCTTTATGGGGGGGCTTGCGGTGGGTGCGCTAATCGGATTGCGTATCAAAAGAACGGATAACCGTGTGATAACTTATTTTACAGGCGTGCAGTTTTTTGCGGTGTTTCTCCCCGTTCTGCTGGTGGGATTTCTATTTTTGATACCCAGCACGGCACCCGCCGTCCGCACAGTTCTGGCACGCATCGGGTTCCCGTCCATCCTGCTTTTAGCAGGGATAACCGGCGGTCTCCATTTTCAACTGGCAAACCGGCTGTATCTTGCCGATGAGCCCGCAGGAAACCGCGGCGCCGTATATGCGGTAGACCTTCTCGGTGCGGCTGTCGGCGCTTTATTCATCAGCGTTTTTTTCATTCCCCTGCTCGGCATGATAACTACATGCGCCGAACTCACGTTTTTGAATCTTATCGCCTTAGCCGGAATTATTCTCACGATGAGAAGGTGAAAAATCATTTATAGTTTCACTATATTCAGGTGTTTCACCGGCCGGTGAAACTATTGATTTTTTGAATAATAGTACTTAAATACCGCGTTTTGTGAACGGGGATGAAAAGTTCTTTATACGAAAGGTGAATTAAATGTGTTATATAAAATGTTTTAATTTGCTAACGCACCAAATATTCTTCCAAGCAACAAAATTTTTAAAATAATCCTTGACAAATTACTTGACAATAATTATATTGTCAAAATGTTTGACAAAAATATTTTTGTTAAAGGAATATGAAATGAAAATAATAACCGGTCCGCCAGTCGCAGGTGATAATTATTTCTTCAGAAAAAAGTTGGCTGAAGAAGCTTGGAATTTAATTGAATCAGGCTGTCAT
The DNA here is from genome assembly GCA_001304035.1 of bacterium SM23_31. Classification (GTDB taxonomy): domain Bacteria; phylum SM23-31; class SM23-31; order SM23-31; family SM23-31; genus SM23-31. The sequence continues at coordinate 2,116 of LJUD01000150.1, forward strand.
ATTCTTATCACAGCTCCAAGGAGAGTGGGAAAAACCTCATTTATGTATTATCTAAAAGATCACCCCAAAAAAGGTTATTGTTTCATTTATTTGAATACGGAATCGGTTAACAATGAAAATGAATTTTTCAGACGTCTTGTAAATAAAATAGTAACGACAGAACATATTGGAAATTCGCAAAAAATAGTAACTTTTATTAAAAAAAATATACCTTCAATAAAGAGGGTCGGACCTGATGGTATTGAATTTACAAAACCTGATGAAAAAAACTTTAAAGAAATGCTTGTTAAAATTTTACAGTCAATTCAATCTGATAATATAAAATTAATTGTAATGCTCGATGAGTTTCCACAAACTCTTATCAATATTATCGAAGACGAAGGTGAAAGCCAGGGTAAACACTTTCTAAGAAGCAATCGCGAAATACGGCAGGATATTGAATCGAGTAAAAATGTTCAATTTATTTATGCAGGCTCTATCGGCTTGGAAAATATTGTAAGTAGACTTAATGCTGTTGCTACAATAAATGATCTTGCAAGATTAATAATTCCACCGCTAATAATTAATGAGGTAAATGATTTTATCGACTTTCTATTAAAAAATACGAAATTTACACTTTCTCATAAATTGAAAAATTATATTTTGAAAAAAATTGAATGGTTGATACCTTTTTATATCCAGCTTGTAATATCAGAACTAAATAATATTTATCGTGATGAAGATTTAAACGAAATATCTGTGGACATAATTGACAGGGCATTTGTAGACATGCTGGAACAGCGAAATCATTTCGAACACTGGCATACGAGGCTGCGGACTTCTTTTAAAGGAAAGGAGTATAGTTTTATCAAAGAAGTTCTTAATACCGTATCGGACAATAATATTATTAAAACTAATGAAATAAATGATTTAGCTGTAAAATATGATTTAGTGGAATTTTATAGAGATCTTTTGAAAACACTAACATACGACGGATACTTAAACAATAACGACAATCCTAAAATATATCGTTTTAACTCTCCAATTTTAAAAATGTGGTGGAAAAATTATGTTGCAAATTAGCCATATACAAGTCTACAATCCTTTTAACATGACACAAGAGGAACTTATAAATATTTTTGTGGTTAGAACGGCTATTTTTAAGGAAATCTTTGAAGATATTAAATTCTCCGAGATGAAACATCCTGAACAACATTATATTATTCAGGGTATTCGTGGTCAGGGTAAAACTACTCTCCTGTTGAGAATATATTATGAAATCGTAAGAGACATAAAATTAAGTAAAAAATTAATTCCTATCATTTTTAATGAGGAGCCGTATAATATTCGTAAACTCTACAATCTCTGGGAAACTACTGCCGGCTTACTTGAGGAACGTAATGAATTCGCCGGTCTGACCGGTAAGATGGAAAAAGAATTCAATAAGACCGATTATGAGATGAGATGTTTTGAGATTCTTGAAACGTCTCTTAAGAAAAATCATAAAAAGTTGATTTTGTTTATAGATAATATCGGGATGTTTCTGGAGAAACTCGATAAAAAAGACCAGCATCGTTTACGCGAGGTTCTTATAGAAAGTTCGGAACTGCGAATAATAGGGGCTTCATCGTCGATAGTAGAATTCAGCTATGATTACGGTAAACCCTTTTTTGAGTTTTTTAAAATATCTAAGTTAAAAGGGCTGAATTTTGAAGAAACGAAGGTTTTACTTCTTAAATTAGGAGAGATGTACAATAAAAAAAAGATCAAAGCGCTTGTGGAGAATAATCCCGGTAGAATTGAAGCTCTTAGAAGGTTGACCGGCGGAGTGATTCGGACTATTGTTTTACTTTTTGAAATTTTTATTGATGAAGAAATCGGCAGCGCTTTTATAGATTTAGAAAAGATACTCGATAATGTTACGCCGCTTTATAAGCATAGAATGGACGATCTTTCTCCACCCCAGCAGCAAATTGTAGATGTAATTGCAATTAATTGGGATGCAATGAGCACAAAAGATATCGCAAAAAAAACAAGAATGCAGAGTAAAGTGGCGGCGGCACAGTTAAATCAATTACAGAGAAATAATATTATAGAAAAGCAGGCGACATCGACAAAAAACAATTTTTACAGAATCTCCGAACGGTTTTTTAATATTTGGTATTTGATGAGGCAGGGCAGAAGAAAGGATGTTAATAAAGTCAGGTTCTTAGTCGAATTCCTTGAAATTTGGTGCAGCAAAGATGAGCTGCAAAAACGGGCATTAAAACACCTCGATGCGATAGAGAAAGGCGGTATATATCACAGATATGCGTTATACTTCACCGAAGCAATTTCCAAAACGGATATTTCTTATGAAATTCAGGATAAGCTTATTAAGAAAATAAGAGAATATGTTGGACCTATTGACAAAGGTCTTTTACGTGATTTAAGTCCATCAAATTTGGAAATTCTTAGTAATGTAGAAATTTTATTCAAAAATAAAAAATATGAGAGTGCGCTTAAAGAACTTCAGAAGATTAGGTATAACGATACTATAAAACTTTTCTTTTCCGGTTATATTTATCATTTAAAAGGAGATTTTTCAAAAGCCGAAGAGTATTATCTCAAGGCTGCTGAGAGTGGTGATTCATTTGCGCTTAATAACATAGCCATGCTTTATCATTATGAATTCAAAGAATTCAGGAAAGCCGAGGAGTATTATCTGAAGTCAGTTGAGAGCGGTGATACTGATGCGCTTTTTAACATAGCTGTGCTTTATCATAAGGAATTCAAAGATTTCAAGAAATCCGAGGAATATTATCTCAAAGCTGTTGAGAGTGGTGTTACACAGGCGCTTTTTAATATAGCCCTGCTTTATCATTATGAATTCAAAGATTTCAAGAAAGCCGAAGAATATTATCTGAAGGCAGTTGAGAGTGGTTATACAAAATCCTTGAATAATTTAGCCTGGATGTTTTTTAAAGAAAAGATTGATAAAATAAAAGCATTAGAATATGCTGAAAAATCATTCAAAGAAGAAAAAACAATTTTCACGGCTTATACTTATTCAACAATTCTATTATGGAATAATGAGTTTGAAAAAGCATATAAAATATCAAAGGAATTTATCGAAAACCCGGAATCTTTTGAAAAATTCCCAAAAGATATAACTCTGTTTCTTATGTTATTAATATCGAAAAAACAATATCATCTTACTCTGAAAATTTTTAATGAAAATCCTTACGATTTAATGAATAGATTAAAACCGGTGTATTATGCGTTGATGTATTTTATGCAGGATGATTATCCGAACGAATACAGGAAAATGGGAGAAGAATTAAAGCAGACTGTTGAAGAAATAATTGAAGAAATTCTAAGGCTGGAAAAAGATTACGAGTAGGTGTTTAATAAAATATTTTTTATTACTTGAGAGAAAATATGTACTTTAAATAGTTGACAAGATTAGATTGCAATAATGAGTTGATCTAGCAAGACATCATTAACACTTTCAATTGGAAGTAAGTTATTTTGAAACACCCTCAAATTGTTCGTAAGGGGTGTTTCAAAATCATAAGTTTTATTAAAATTAATTAACATTGTTACTTTATCATAAATGAAAATTCTATATTAACTTACGTGTCCTAAAAAGTGTAAACGATGTTATGCTATGTGACAATTGCTTATGCATTTTACGGGAAGATGCCGCGTTCTTTGTACACTACTTCGAGTCTTGAAAGTGCAACGATGTAAGCGCCGATCCTCCAGTTCACTTTATATTTCTCTGCGGTTTCTTTTACCTTATGATAAGCGTCAATAATCTTTTTATATAGTTTAGTGTCTACTTCTTCGAGCTCCCAGAACTCACTTCTCTTGTTTTGAAGCCACTCGAAATAGCTTACTATTACGCCGCCGGAGTTGCAAAGAATGTCGGGGATCACGTCAATCTTTTTTTGCCGTAATATTTCGTCGCCCTCGGGAGCTGTCGGTCCGTTTGCGCCTTCCGCAATAAGTTTGACATTTATATCAGGAGCGTTTTCCTTAGTGATCTGGTTTCCTAATGCAGCCGGCACAAAAATATCGGCATCAATTGACAGGAATTTATCATGATCTATTTCATCGGCTTTAGAATAATTCCTGACACCGCCGGTTTTTGAAACATAAGCCGCAATATCATCGGCATCGATCCCTTTCGGACTGTAAATTGCTCCGGTTACATCTTCAACCGCAATCAATCGAGAACCGTGTTGTTTCATGAGTTTTCCAACCCATGAACCTACGTTTCCATATCCCTGAACAATATACGCAGCCCCGTTTAAATTGAATTTGTTATCTTTTGCCCATTGCTCTATACAATATACAACACCCTGCCCCGTAGCCTTGTCTCTTCCCAGGCTGCCTCCGGATTCAACAGGCTTACCTGTAACCACATGAACGTTTCTATTTCTTTCTTGAGGCTGTATACCCGATAGATACGTATCGAGAATCCATGCCATAATTTGTGAGTTTGTGTTTACATCCGGTGCAGGTATATCATATTCTGGTCCGATATTTTGTCCGAGTGCATAAGTGAAACGCCTTGTAATCCTTTCAAGTTCACCCATTGAATATTTTGACGGGTCGACTTGAACTCCACCTTTTCCGCCGCCAAACGGAATACCTGTTATTACGGATTTCCATGTCATCAGGATGGCGAGAGCGCGAACGGCGTTTATATCGACATCCGGGTGATATCTAATGCCTCCTTTGTATGGACCAAGCGCATTGTTATGCTGCACCCTGTAACCCGTAAATACCTCAATACTGCCGCTGTCCATTTTAACGGGGAAATTTACAATAATTTCATTCGTGGTTTTTGCAAGGATTTTTCGAATGTTCGGGTCAAGCTTTATTATATCCGCCGCTTTATTAAAACATTTTGCAATGTTTTCGTAAAGGTTTGGTTTTCCTATAACTTCGTACGGATATTTCATTTTTACTTTATTTCCCCGTTTTGAACGGCATTAACTATATTTTGAGTATAGTTAGTTACCCGTAATTTGGGCATTATCCTGCTAAGCGGATTTTTTGTTTATTTAAGTATTTTATTCACCTCTTCTTTATCGACGTCGGTGATATATTTTATTCCGCTGATTTCGCTTGCTTCGTGCGTCAGGGATGCTAAATCGTCACGCGATATGTGTTCAGTCGAAAACTTCCTGCTTCCT
>LJUD01000151.1 GCA_001304035.1 bacterium SM23_31
TACTTAATGAAGTAGAACCGGAAGATGTTCTACTTGCGGTTGATGATGTCTCCCTCCTTATAACGCGCGATTCGGTTGCTACAGTTGTATTTCGTGTTGTCTCCCCCCGTTTTGAGAAGTCACGCTTTTTGTAGTAACTTAAGTATTCACTATAACCGCCGTAATTATCGTAATAGGGGTAGTAATTACCATAATAACCGCCGTAATATCCGTAATTATGGTAGTTAAAACCAAAATACGGTCCAGGGTAATAACCACGGGACCAAGAAAAACCGAAATTGATGCCCATTGAAAAACCATATGAACTGTAATAAGCAGGGCAATAGTAATAATCCCATGGTCCAAAGGGCCGCAACGAGTAATGAGGATAATATCCAAAATCCCAGAACGGATCATACGTCATAAAAGGATCATAATAATAGAAATTATATATCTTGGTAGCATTAGTGTAATACTCTTCTTCAAGCAGGTACTCCTCTTCGGGTAGATACTCTTCTTCATATACGTACTCTTCTTCAGGCACATACTCTTCTCTAACGGTTACATAACGGTGTCTTCCGGGTTCAACTACAACCGTGTAACAGCTTGTTATCACTACAAAGCCAAAAAGCAGCATCAGTATAAAAACCTTACTTGTATTTACCCGTTCCATAGCAAAAGCTCCTTTATTTTTATGTATTTTCATTTTTCATATTTGAAAGTAAATTTATGTAATCTTTTTAATTTATACTTTTGCAAAAAACATACCAAAAAATAAAAATACCGCCCGGTGAGGCGGTATAAGTAATTGATATTATTAGTATTACTATATATTTCTAAAACTTATGAAAAGGTATGTTTTTCGGTGTTCAGGCTCTTTCTGTCAAATATGTTCGTTATCCATCATTTGTGATTATATATTTAAGCCGGTTTATGACTTTAATATTCTGCGTACATGTGCTTCCGATAATCCGGTTTTTTTGGCGGTTTGCGCTACATTTTTGTTTGTTAATACATAATAGCGCTCGATCATATTTTTCCTTTTTAATTCATATTCTTTTTTCAAGTCCGCGAGAAATGTTTCTCCGTCTTGAGAAGCATCCACAGATGTATATTCAAAAAGTGATTTGTCATCGCCGGTAAATAATCCCTCGTATTCAGCCGCTTCCAGGACCCTTCTCGGAAGATGATAGTAATATATGGTATTCTCCCCCGTTTTTAACCGAGAGATCGAATACGAGATAATACTTTCTAATTCACGAATATTGCCGGGATAGGAATAATTGCGCATTATCTCCAGTGTTGTTTTGTCAAATGAGATGTTTCTATTATTCTTCTTCAGGTAGTAAAGAATCAGGGGATTGATATCGTAGACTCTCTGATTGAGCGGCGGAATGTAGATAATGTCTTTAAAACGGTAGATGAGGTCGTCCCGCAGGGTTTTTTCTCCGTTCTGCCGTAATATATCGCTTTTATTCGTAGCGGCAATGATCAGCACATTGTCCAGTGGTATCTGAACATTGCTGCCTACCAGATTGATTTCCCGCTCTTCGATGCATTTCAGCAATTTTGCCTGGTTCATGGGGCTCAAATCGCCGATTTCATCAAAAAGGATAGTGAGGGGATTGCCGTTTTCTTCAACTAATACTCCTAACCTTCCTTTAATATCGGTTGCAGCACCTTTCACCGATCCGAATAACTCCGCCTCAAAAAGCGTATCGGGTATAGCTGCGATGTTGATATTGCGAAACCGCTTTTGTATTCTCGTGTTGCCCCCGAATTTTGATTTAAGCACTTTTATATCGACTCTGCCCTTTTCCCAATTGATGCTGTATTTGTATTCCGGTTTGCACTCCCAGTACTTGTATATCAGCTTTGCGAAATACGTTTTCCCGACGCCGGTTGCTCCCAGCAGGAGAATGGGTTCACTTGAGAAACAGACTTTTGCGATACGCTTCAATATGTTCTGAAAAGCAACGCTCTCACCGACAACCTCCGGGTCCTTCTTAATATTTTTACATAGACTTTCTTCATCTTTATTGAGCCCGATGGAGGGGATCAGAGTTTTTCGAAAACCTAATTTGTAGGTGAGGTTGCGGGATAAATCGGCAGCAAACTCCATAACAATTTCTAAATCTTCATCGATAATATCATCGAACACCAGCCCATCCATGTTTTGTTTGTACTTGTTCATTACTGTGAAAATACCATGTGATTTTCTTTCGACGAGAGGAATAATTATATTGTTTTTCAGCCGTGGTTTACCGCCGTCCGATATCAAATACTTTTTATATTCATCTTCATAAGCTTCTTTATGCGAATAACTGTATTCTAACACATCGACTTCATTAAAATCATCGACAATAATCATTTCCATGGAAAAAAGCGCTTCCTTGGTCAGAGAGAAGTCGGTCACGGGGTAGGTGTTAATTATCCGGTTCCGTCCCATGACCTTTGTCTCCAGTTCCAGAACTTTGTAGGCACTGTTCCAGTTAATATGTCCTTCGAAATCCTTGACCGGTTTTATGATAAAGAATTCCCGTTCAATGAGATCATTAAAGGGATTAGGGAAAAACAGTTCAAAAGTCTGAAAGCGCAATTTTTTCGAAAGCTCAAGCAGGCGGTACGAAATATATTCTTTCCGTGTAATCATAGTGCTCCAAAAATTTTGTCATCTGTACTCTACTAAATTCAGCCGGATATTTATATCTTTTATTCGGTTCAATCAATATATTCCGAATGTTACATGTTATCGTAAATAATAATTAAGATTTAGATGCAGAATAGTGTTAATATTACACGATTTTTTTCAAATGTCAACTAAAAATTATACTGCCGTAACTTTAATAATAAAAAAGGCTGAGTCTAAATGAATCAGCCTTCCGGACAATATTAGAATGCACGCTATTTCACAAATATCATTTTCCTCACTGTAGTAAAATCATTTGTCTGCATTCGATATATATATAAGCCGGAACCGACCTGCCGCCCTGAATTATCGGTACCGTTCCAAATGACACTATGATGCCCGGCGTTCATTCTTTCCGAGACTATGTTTTTAACCAATTCACCTTTTATGTTGTAAATATTAATTGTTACAAAAGATAAAAACGGCATCTGAAATTTAATGGTTGTTGTCGGATTAAACGGGTTTGGATAATTCTGCGATAAATAAAATTGTTTCGGGATCATTTCATACCGGTTTTGAACATTAGTTGCATATTCATAATTTACCGCCGCATTAAAATCACTGTTTACCGTCCATATCCGGGTATCTGTGGTGCTTCTTGACGGTGTTCCTGTAGTCAACTCACTGAATGTCAAAACACTCCCCACATCACACCAATCACTCCATGGACTGTTATAAATCCCGGAAAGCAGTGCCGGCGCACCGTATAAAGTTCTTGTTTCAATACTTACCGTATGGTTCGAATCCGTGCCGGATAATGTTATTGCAGGCTTATATTGCTGATAATAATCCACTGTTAACGGTATGCCTGTTAATGAAATGCTGAGTGTTCTGCTCTTATCAGAATCTATCGTAGACCACCGCTGCGTACTACTCGAACCGCTCGAAGTTTCACTGTAGCTGTATGACCCCGCATCAACCCATAATGAGACGTCGTTACCATCATAAGGATAGACAGAATAATTATTCCCATATTGTTTGCACGTTACCGTAGGTTTATTCGAGGAACTCATAGCCGTACCACCATTCACGGTTACGGCTACGTAATTCACGTAATACTGATGATAATAATTTACCGATACTGTTCTTGAACCGGTTATTTGCCCGGTTCTGCCGCTCAGAGCAAAAAACCTTTCGTAAAGGTCTGCACCGGTCGAGGTTTCGGTATAGCTGTACTGAGAATTTAAATCGACATCAACAGGCATATCTACATTGGATCCTCCCCGGTCCCAAACCCATACAGTCTGTAGATTACCATTATGCCGGTAGCTGACCTGTGCATAGTTTGATCCACTCATAGAACCGGAATTTACCGTATTTGCTTCAAAAGTTACTTGTGCATAAGTCTGTGTACCTGCAAAATTATAAACCCTAAATCCATAACCTTTAGGACCGGTTTCAGGCGACTGACTATAAAATTTTAAATAAAGAATACCGGCTTCCACTGGGATATTAGTGTACGTTCTTGTTTGTCCTGCCGGTACAGAACCACTATATATACTATTAGAAGTGCTATTATTATAAACATTAACCATTACATCAGCAGGTGGATATGGGGGATTGTATACACAATCTACCAATATATCAACTTTTCCGTTTGACGGAATATTTACTTTAAACCAATCATCCTGATCGTACTGTTTATCTAAATTGTCACTCCTGTACGATCCCAGATTAACTTGAATTGCATCTCCTTGGGCAAAACCATTTCCGGCAAAAAAAATGAACAGGAAATTAACAAAGCAAATTATTAAAAACGCTTTCAATCTATTCATAATAATTCCTATAAAATAAGTTAAACTCATGATTTTTTATATGTTGTGACGAAATATTTACGATAGAGGTGGATTTTTTATTCCTTGACAAAAAAATAAAAATTTCTGCCTTGTTTTTAAGTCTAATGCAGCAAGTATTTTATTGAAAAAATATATACTTCTAAGAAAACAGATATGATTAATAACAAGTCATAGGAATGTTAGAATTCAACAATACATTCATGTACTAAAGATATATTTTTAAACATCAAAAATCAACAAAAAAAGTGTTAAGTTTTTACAATTCAAAAATAAGCGCTTATTTTAATAGCTTTCTGTCGGTGTTTTATGTGGAAGTCCTCTATTAGCCCCGCTAAACAATACCAATACTTACCTGCAGGAGCAGGTTTGTAACCTGTTCCAATCCCGCTTTGCGGGACAAGTCACAAACTTGAACCAGCATGGAAATCTCCGAACGTTTAACTTGAGCCAGTATGGAAATGCAAAACAGTTTTGTGAAATTCAATTATATGATCCGCGCTAATATATATCCGGTGCCCATTAAGAATTGTGTAAGCAATATCACCATAACATTTGCGCCGAGCGCAGGCACAAGTTCAGTCATATCCTTATGCGAGACCGCACCCTTGACTGCCTTAAACGCCGCCGGGAGGGTAAACAAGGCAATTAACGTAAAAACAGGCATTATTCTTAATCCTACACCGATGACAATCCAGAGATAAACCGTCAAAGTTAATATTGAATATACCTTAGCTGCCTTATCTTTTCCCAGTAAAAACGGCAGTGTTTTCCTCCCGCCCTTTCTGTCCGCATCGACATCGGGAAATTCATTCAGAAATAAAAGATTACATACCAATATTCCGGACGGTATCGATGCAAACAAAGCCGGGAGTGAAAAACCGGAAGTGAGGATGACGTATGTCCCGAAGACAGGCAGAGTGCCCAATCCCAATCCTGCGGATATCTCCGCAATACCTGAACCGAGCTTTGTGATATGACTTGTATAAAAAAGCACGAATACCGCGCCAACTATAAAAAGCGGCAGAAGAAACCAACCCTTGCTGAAGAGAAAATAGATTCCGATTGGCACTGCCAGCAAAAACGAAATCATGCCAAACCAGAAGACTTTTCTTGCAGAAAGTCCGCCCGATGTTATAATACCGCTGCCGCCGCTGAATGGAGTCCGGTAAGTCGCAAAGTCAATACCGCTTTTGTAGTCGGAATAATCGTTGAGTGTATTAACAGATGTATGCAGTAACAGCAGACCTAATAAAGTTAGCAGAGCGTCTCCCAAGTTGAAAATACCATCGTACCAAGCCATGGAAACACTTAAAAAAATCAGCACCACCGAAAGAATGAGAAAATGTGGACGCGTCTCAAGAAAGTAGGTTTTCACACTCATGGATAATTCCCTTTTTTAGGTTATCTTTTTCATTTATTATCAATCGGCGAAAGATTTGCTATATATAAAGAGATGCTCAAGGCTTTTCTCCGCAGTAAATAGTTACAATACCAAACGTCATTGGGTAATTGTAAACGTTCTGAAAACCGGCGTCCAGCAGCAATTCACAAAATGCTATACCATACGGAAAAGATTCTACGGTTTGGTTCAGGTAGCGGTATGCGTACCTGTATCCGGATATAATTGTACCCATTACCGGCAGTATCCTGCGAAAATGGAACAGATACAAACGCTTTATGAATTTGTTTTCAGGTAGTGAAAATTCCAGAATTATTACTTTTCCTTTTTTCTTAAGCACGCGGTATATATCTTTAAGCACAGCCTGCACATTACTAACGTTGCGTATCCCAAAAGCCATTGTCACAGCATCACATGAGTTACCGATAAAAGGAATATTGCCTGCATCGCCCGGCATGAGCATTACAGTATTGTTAAGACGCCTCTTTTTAATTTTTTGTAATCCAACGGTGAGCATATTTTCAGACATATCGATTCCGACTGCGGCTTTGATATTGCTGTTTTTCCTGAGCAGCGCAAGTAACATCTCACCTGTACCGGTAGCAGCGTCTAACACGATCTGATCCGGTTTATCGGAAAGATGTTTTACGGCGCTGTTCCGCCACATTACATCCTGGCCGAATGAGAGCAGATGATTCAACAAATCATAACGTGAAGCGATCCTGTCAAACATCCGCCCGATTTCGGTCCGCGATAGAACCGGTTTATTGGCTGAAGAGCGTATATTAGTAATCACCACATCGTCCAATAGTATTAATAATACATACGATTTTGCAGTTGGAAGTAAAAATTGAATATTTCGGTAAGAAAATTTACAAAAAAGTTAGCAAAAAACAATTAAAAAATTTGCTTCTTCCTAAATTAATCTGAAATCTCTCTCGTAACACGTATGTGAGAGCGCCAATTCAACGGATTTGAAGCCGATATGAAATAATGTATCCTGAACCGCAATTATTTATACACATTTACTAAAATATGAGTCGCGATTTTTCTAACTCTTACCCGCTTTCTCGATTTTTGCCCAGGTATCACGCAGCGACACCGTCTGATTGAATACAGGCGCTCCTTCGGTAGAATCGGGATCGACACAGAAATAGCCCTTTCTCAGGAACTGGAAGCGGCTTCCCGGCGCCGCGCCTGCCAGACCCGGCTCGACACGGCACGATGTCAAAATCTTTAATGAGTCAGGGTTCAAATGCGCCTTGAAATCGGAACCTTCGTCCGGATTTTCTTTAACGAAGAGACGGTCGTACAGGCGTACTTCAGCTTCGAGTGCGTGTTCAGCAGAAACCCAGTGCAGAGTTCCCATGACCTTGCGTCCGTCCGGCGTCCACCCGC
>LJUD01000152.1 GCA_001304035.1 bacterium SM23_31
TGAGTTTGATGATGTTAATGCGCATGGAGGATAGGTTATGGTACGTTATATTGGAGTAGATTTACACTAGAACATGTTTGTAGCATGTTTTTTGGATTCGTCACAGGATGATTATCATCTCAAGCGTTATTCATTATCGTCATTAGATTTGTTTATAAGTGAGTTACTTTGTGAGGATGTAGTTGCTGTTGAATCGACCGGCAACACGCGATACTTTATAGATAAGATAGTTTATAGGGTTAAAGACGTTAAAGTAATTAATCCGATGCAATTTAAAGTGATCAGTGAGTCTGTTAAGAAGACCGATGAGCATGATGCGATAACGATAGCCAGATTTTTAAGTAAGGGTATTATCCCGGAAGTTCGCATGAAGGACAAAAAGACATCACAGATAGCGAGCTTGTGCCGACCAGGGACAAGCTTGTCAAGCTCCGCACTGCTCTGAAGAACAAGATACACAACATACTTAATGCACATGGGATTCAGATAAAGAAGGAATCTCTTACAAGTGAGAAGGGGCTTAAGGCGGTCTTGGCTATGCCGGTAAACCCTGTAGCACAGGTAGAACTGGATGTTATTATCTCCCAGATACGCGGTCTGAACAAAGGGATAGCCCAGTTGGGTGATGAGCTTGAAAAACGTGGCAAAGACCTTGAAGGATATGATAACATTACCAGCATCAAGGGGATCGGTCCGAAAAGCGGAACCATTCTTTTGAGCGTTATAGGTGATATCAACGACTTTGAAAGTGAGAAGAAACTGGCAGCATACTTTAGCATCGTACCGAGAGTTAGTAATTCAAATAAAACAATGCACTCCGGCAGGATTACAAAACGGGGCAGTAAAATTGGACGTACAACCCTGGTGCAATGCACCTTGATCGCAATACGCTATTCACCCTATTTAAACCTTTTCTATCAACGTATTAAAGCCCGAAAAGGATCAGGAAAAGTAATAATAGCGACAGCAAAAAAACTGTTGGGAATAATCTATAACGTTCTTAAATACAAATTGATATTCGAAAATTTTCCTAAATATTTATTTAAAACAACGTGAAAATTAACCTGGAAATGTACTTTTTATCATAAGAGAGATAAAAATGAGAAAAATTGCATGGTTCATTATAAGCTGTTTTCTACTTTCAACGGCAGGAAATACTCAAATCCTTTCATCGGCTGGTCCGGTTGCTAAGTTTGAGTTTGAAGAAAACGTTAAGAGTATAACCGGAACTTCAGTGGAAGGAGTCATTGCTGGAGAAGTCTCATTTGTAGAAGGTCTTGATGGGCAAGCCTTGCGTATTCAGCCAAATAATGGTTTCAATAATGTAAGTTTAAACAAGTTGTTATTAAATGGGACAAAAGATTTTTCGATCCAATACTGGATAAAAACAACTTCTAAAAATCCGACAGTATTTATTTCGCACAAAGAATTTACAAACAAAGGCATGGCTGCTCAAATAAATGCGGGATGGGCATTGTATAGCTCCGGAGGCACATTCGCATGGAATATAGGTTCGGGAATCCGCAGAATAAATTATGAAAGAGACAATGGTGGAAAAATGCCTTTAAATGACGGTCAGTGGCATCAGTTAACAATTACATATATCAAAGAATTATCTGAAATTCGCTTGTATTACGATGGCCGCAATAAAGCTATTTATAAAGTCGGATTTGATTTTGCGAATGGCGAGCCGCTTGTCATAGGTTCCTCTAAGAATGATTTTGATTATAACAATAAACTTTTGCCTGAAATAGAAAGCGGAGCAAAGCAAATTCAGGCTATGGTTGATGAGTTTAATGAACTTCATGTAGAAGACCTGAAAGCAGAAGAGTTTATAAGTCTGATTGTTGATCCGGGACGAGTGTACCGTGAGAAACTTACGAAGCTTGACTTAGATGAGGAAGAGTTGAATAAAAAATTAAGATCGAAGGATCTTGAAAAGGTAAATGAACTCAGTAATCAACTGTTGTCAAATCCTTATACTATCTATCAGAACAGAGAATTGACTTTACTCAAGCCAATAGGGAATATTTACTCGTTGAAAGGGAAAAAAGTAGTCATTAATACACCTGCAGCTAAATCGTATACACTGAGTGAAAAGTTACATCCATCGGATTTTACCATGGATGATTTGTCAATTTGGGATAGAGCAATAAGCGCTGAAGAAGTATGGAATGGCTATACACAATATCAAAAAGCCGAACCTGTTAGATTGGAGAAAGAACTTAAAATACTAACTGTTGGAGTTTGGAATATATGGCACGGCGGACAACACTTTTCGCTTGAAAAAGATGGTTGGGACTCCAGAATACGGATTGCCGAAATGCTAAAAAGGGAAAATGTTGATATTATTCTGATGCAGGAAACCTATTCATCGGGTGATTTTATAGCTGCTGAGTTAGGTTATTATTATGCTACTACATCCGATTGGGATTATCGCATGCAGGGAGAAAATATTTCTGTATTAAGCCGTTATCCCATCAAAGAAGTGCACGTATATAAAGAAACTGAATTCAATAACGTGGCATGTAAGCTAGTTTTAAGTGAAACTCAGGAAATATATGCCATGTCGAATTGGTATGGAATGGATTCGTTTCCTGCTGTCTTTGATTTTCACAAATCAAGGTTTCAGGCATCAGACAGAATACCAGTGGTTTTTGGCGGAGACTTTAATTCTGTCCCTTATACTGATGGTGGTAACAGCCCTGCTTCACATGGGATGCTGGAGGCTGGTTTTACGGATGCTTACCGAAGTCTATATCCCGATGTACAAAAGTATCCGGGAGCCTCACATCGAGGTGGCAGCAGGATTGATCAACTTTATTATAAGGGCAAAGGTTTAAAGAACACTTCGACAAAGGTTGTTTCATCCTGGCCCGGTGGATTCCCCTCTGACCATTTTTTGATTATATCTAAATTTGATCTGAATTATTCAACAATTGACAGGAAGGAAAGATGATAGATGCAAAAAGAAAAAGAGTAATGGTTTTGATTTTATCCATGAATCGTTAATGGCTCATTAGAGTAAGTAAGGTATCCGTCATTAATCTGTGCAAAAACCATGGATGGTTAGAAAGTTTCTAAACAGCCCCTTTTAGAGGCCTTAATCTCACTGCCGATAAAACCGGTGAACATTGATTGGAGAAAAAATATGACCCAAAAAAATGTATTTTGTAAGAAGCGTTTGTCTTTACTTCAGTTTATTCTCATATGCTTTTTATTCTCGATGGCAATATTTGTTTCAACTACAAGTGCCGAACAGCTGGGGAATATTTCAAGCATTATTGAAAAAGACAATCAATATGTAATTACTACCGATGATGGAGCTATGACAAGAATCATTTTTTACCGCGGAGATATTTTCAGAATCTGGGTTGGTCCTGATGCCGAACTTACCGACCCGGCAGGAGCTGAGGATACTCCGATTGTTGTGTATGGCGGTGATCCTATTAAAGTGTCTATAAGTGAAGAGAATTCATATTATAAAATTGAAAGCGGTTCATGCGTATTGCGAGTGTATAAAACACCATGCCGGTTTGCTCTTTATAAAAAAGACAATACTACAATGATATTTGAAGAAGTTTCTCCAATAACCTACGGTGAGAAAATACCCATCCAGGAATCAGCCGGTCAGAGAACCTCCCGAAGAGGCGGGCGGCAGCCAGCCGATAGTATAATGACTTATCAGACTATTAAGCGCAATAATGATGATTATTTTTATGGATGCGGTATGCGGAATGGTCACTTTAATCACAATGAGCAGGATATCAATATTTCTTCCACGGCAAGATGGAATGAAAATGACCATCCCAATGCCGTACCCTTTTATATGTCGCTTAGGGGATATGGGGCATTTAGAAATACCTATGCCCGAGGCACGTATTCCTTTAAAGATCCTGTAAAAGTAATACATAATGAAAACAGGTTTGATTGCTATTATTTCTACGGCCCCTCTTTGAAAAAAATAATCGATGGATACACCCTGATCACCGGTAGGCCGTTTATGACGCCCATGTGGGCTTTGGAATTCGGTGACGCTGACCGATACGAAGACGGTACCTATGAATGTGTGTCCTATGCGGATAAATATATTGATAATGATATCCCGATAGGCTGGTTTCTGCCCAATGACGGCTATAGAATGAACTTCGAAAGATTTCCTGAAGTGCAGGATGAACTGGAAAAAAGAAACATCTATACGGGTATGTGGACGGATGAAGGCAGAGATTTTGAGAAAATTGTAAAAGAGTGGGGCGTCAGGCTTTTTAAGCTGGATATAGCCTGGGTAGGTAGAGGATACAAGTTCTCGTTGAACGCCTGCCGCCAGTGTTACGATCATATAGAAAATAACTCCGACGCAAGGGGCGTACTTTGGGTAACTCTGGGATGGGCAGGCTCCCAAAGGTACACCGTTATGTGGACCGGTGACAATTCCGGAAGCCTGGACTGGATACGATGGCATATTCCCACGGTTACCGGCTCGGGGCTTTCAGCCCAAAACGGCGCCACCGGTGATGTCGAAGGTATTTACGGGGGCGATAACATAACCTACGTCAGAGACCTTCAGTGGAAATGTTATACGCCTTTTATGATGATTATCGACAACTGGTCCAAGCACGAAAAAAAACCTTTCAGCTATGGAGATCCCTATACCACACACAACCGAAAAGCGCTGAAACTTAAATCTCGTCTTATGCCCTATTTATACTCCTATAGCTATGAATGCCATTTAACAGGCGTTCCGGTTCAAAGAGCTCTGATTTTTGAATTCCCAAATGATTCTAATACGTGGGAAGAAGTCGGCGATAATGCCAAAACGAAATATCAATTCATGTCCGGCGAATCGTTTCTGGTAGCACCGGTGTATGAAGACACCGATACCTGGAGTGTTTATCTTCCTGAAGGGAAATGGACCGATTTTGAGAATGGTAAAACTTATCAGGGCCAACAGACAATTACCGATTATGATGTGTCTGATTTTAAGCTGCCGGTTTTGGTCAGAGAAGGTGCAATCATACCTATGTATCCGGAAGCATTTTATGAAAACAGAAAGCAACGGAGACCCCGGGATCCGCTGCAAGTGGACATTTATCCTCATACTGCTAAAGCAACCAGTTTCACCCTATTCGAAGATGACGGACTGACCTATAAATTCAGAGAAAACAAGTTTAACAAAACACTCTTTACTTGTGATGCAGCAACCAATAAAGATGTGATTCAAATTTCTGTAAATGGATGCGCCCAAGGCGAAGGTTATGAAGGAATGCCTCTGGAAAGAAATTATTATTTCACTGTGCATTTCGGTAATAAACCTTATTCGGTATCATTGACATCTGATTCAGGTATCACAAAATCGCTCAGCGAATTTAATGGAATAACGGAACTGGAAGGCTCCGATGAAGGATGGTGTTATCTACAGTCAAATGAAGGTGCTATACATATTAAACTTAAACCACAGCATTTTGATGCCGGATTAAAGATTAGAATTAAAAAATATTAATAGAAACGCGTGGGGCAAAGTCCCACCCTGCGGAATGGATTCCCACTTTCGTGGGAATGACATTTGTTTAAGTTTAACCTGACAGTATAGATTTGAATTATTTTTTGTACGCGTTCGCACTTTTAACATTAAAAAGCTTAACACCGGCATTTATAAAATGACCCCGTGGTATTGTGTGTCGTTCCGGTCCCCCGAGTACTCTCGGTTGGTGGGTGGCTTAATAATAAAAATGTGGCGATTCCATTAACATTAATATGAAACAATATAACTTATTCTGAAGTTTAATTATTAACTGTAACAGTTAATTTTAGGAAATAAATACACAGTGTTGCTAAAATGAAGAGAAATTATTTAGTATTATGTGTGAGTATGGCACTCATTCTCGGTTTAACCGTCCAGGGCGTCTTTGCGCAGGATAAAGTGCAGGATGTTATAAAATTCCTGCAAAAAAAATACGATAAGATTAATGATTTTACTGCAGACCTGTTACAAATTCAGGAGTTTGGATTCAGCGGCGCAAAAGATACAACACAGTTGTCAATTGCTCTCTTAAAAAAGGATTACTTTAAGATTAAGACCGCAGATATCACTATTGTTACCGACGGTAAGATTGTTCAAGATTACAGCATCAGCGAAAAAAGAGTTACTATCGATTATTATGAAAAATCACAAAACTCGATACTTCCCAGAGAATTTCTTTTTGAATTTCCCAAAAGGTACAGTCCTGTAGATTTTCGCCGTGAGGAACGATATGGAAGCACCGGTTTTATACTGGAAATGGAGCCTAAAAAACCGGATGAAGAACCTATCCAAGCGCTCGAAGTGTGGATTGACGCAGCAGACTCCCTGGTGAAGTATGTAAGAAATACCGATTTAAATGATACTGATACTATCTTTATATTGAGTAATTACAAAACCGACACCGGTCTTACACCCAAAGATTTTGAGTTGAAATATCCGGACGGGACAAAGGTTATAAATCTCACAAAAAAGAAGTAAACCACAGTATACGTATTTGAATCCGCTTGCTCTGATACTAAAATGACTTTTCCACGAAGCGGTAGAAGTGAAAATGTTAAAAATAGGGGGGCGTCTGTTACACCCCCAGCAAAATCAAAAGGTTTAAATCGGAACTTACGAAAGCTCAACAAGAAATTCAAAATTTGACCAGAGAAAATAAAAGAGCGACAGGTGGATAAAACACCTGGGGAGAAGTTTTTAGATATTCCGAAGAGGTTTTAGGTCTGTACATTTTTTCAGGACACTCATACATAAAAAGGGCACTTAAACGAGTGATTTTGAACGAACTCCCGACAGACGACCATTTCTATATAGTTTATGTGAAAAACGATGTTTTGCCTTTTTTATTGCAACATTATGCATATAATGAAGAATTAGAAAAAATAGTATAGGGTTCTTTGAAATAAGGGATTTTGCGAGAGTATCGCACATTTAGAAAAATAGAAGATGATGAAAGGACGGCGGAAGCAATTAAAGGCTTTGAAGGGGAAAGAATGTATTGCAGATTTGATTAATAATACAAGTCAGCAGGCTTAATTGCCCACAGGTTTTATGTTTAAGGTAATAATTTCAGACAATTTCTTCAAGAAATAAAGTTAATTTAATGATTGCTTTTTTGTTTTATATTGAATATTTTTGAACCATGAAAGGAAAGAAAAAAACAAAAGAAAAGCTCCTGTCTTTGTATCCTTGATATTGGTTATTTTACAGCAATAAATATTG